>NZ_LVWH01000006.1:0-17383 GCF_001909045.1 Paenibacillus sp. P3E
GTATAAAGCCTATAGTTTCTAAGTGTTATTAGATACTATTAGAGATATGTATTGGGGGATAGAATAGTAATTTATATGAATTGGCGGGGATAGAGTCAAGAGGAGGTGGCTAATCTCTCTAATCTACATACCGTATATTGGACAACTAGAACATGGAGAGAAGAGCCCGACGATAGATAGTCTAGAAGGAATAGTGAATAGTAGACGCGTTAGGTGTAAGTTTTGAAGAACTGTTTCGACATATAAGACCAGTTGATGGTAGTCAAGAAAGTGCCATAATAAATTAGATTATAACCAAGGTACAAGGCAGGAACATAGAGGAACAGCAAGGCATAAGTAAAATGATTGATCTGCTCTTGGAGTGGAAAGGATTAAAGTGAATAATAGAAAAACGGTAGCTTGAACAGCAGGTAACCGTCTTTTTTTGGATTTACTTCTGTTCAGCATAAGTTTATACCTGTCTTTATTGCTGAATTTCACTAAGCTTCGTTACCATAAATCGAGTGAATTATAGGTACAAGGTGCATATTGATTGTGTGAAAATAAAATATAAATAGAATATAAATTTGGATAATCACATAATTGTTATTCCCAATACGGAACACCTGTAAAGAGAAACGATTCATTGTTTACATAGGCATTAATTTCTCTACTGGCTAATTTACTGATATGGTTTGGCAACCAATCCTGCGAATCGGGCAGACCCAGCCAGAAATTCATGGTTTCAAGCTGTGCTGCAACGAAAAAACCTTCCAATAGCTCAATATAGTTATCCGGTAATGAATGATACTTAGAATATGATTTCAGTAACTGTTCTCTGAATGAAGGGTGTATATAGGAGAACGTCCAGCCCAGATCAACCAAATAGTAACCAAACCCGCAAGCGCCAAAATCGATGGGCCGCGCCTCGTTTTCATGAAACACAATATTACTTGGAATCAAATCGGCATGAATCATTCCCCAATTACCGGACGTTCTCTCCATAGAGTTCATCATTGTAATTACCTGCCCACCTGCAATCTGAAGAAGTTCGGTATCACTTGTATGAAGCAGACCTGCATTAGCCCGTTCCATAAGCTTGCCCAGTGATTGTAATATACGGGAACTATCAAAGACAGGACGTTCAAATAAACTTGGGATTTGCCAGTTAGAGGCTTGCCTATGTAATTTACCGGTCATTTCACCTATATATTTAGCGTCATCTATTGAAAGGATAAAAGGTTTCTGCTCACCATCCACCCATTGTAGCAAAGTGCAGCTTGTATTGTTTACGTTCGTAATGAATTCTCCGCAGGTATTCTTATAAGGTGAAGGCAGGGTTAAATCTGTATCTAATGCTAAGGCGTGAAGCCAGACCATTTCGGAATGGATCACTTCCGGCTTACTCCAAAAACTCTCAAGAGCGTCACCCTTGGATATATGCAATCGGAGGCTATAGCTGTTGTTATCCAGGTCAGTGATTTTGTAGATCGTATTTCCGCTTTGTGCAATGAAATCAATCGATTTACATGTTATGGAGTAGTTACTTAACGCTTCCTTTGCTATACTCAAATTTTTATCCAATCCTCAATCTCTCCTCGTTATCATTGTATAATATTACAGTAACACATCAATTTTTAGGGGAAAATGTAATGGTTGATTATATTTGTTTTTGACTAATGGCAAATAGTTGATAGGGGGGATTGTTCTTGAGAACCGTATTTTTAGCAAAGCCGAGTATTGAATATCAAGACGAATACATAGCTTTCTACGAGGAATGGAGGTCTAGTGGAGAATCTATTGTACCGTGGGTTGTAAGCAGAGACCCGTCTGACTTTGAGGGTATGATTCAATTTCTGCTTGAAAATGAAAATCGAGAGCATATCCCTGAAAATTGGGTTCCAAGTTCTACATACTGGTTAGTATCCAATGACAAGAGGGTCATAGGGGCAGTAAATATCAGACATGACTTAACTGAAAAGTTATTAAATTGTGGCGGTCATATTGGATACGGAATTCGTCCTACCGAGAGACAAAAAGGTTATGCTACAAAATTACTTGCTATGGCATTGGGAAAAACAAAAGAACTCGGTATCAGAAAAGTTCTTGTTGTATGTGATGAAGACAATATAGCTTCCGAGAAAACGATACTAAACAACGGCGGAATACCGGACACAAGCTTTACAGAGGAAGATGGCAATGTCGTAAAAAGATTTTGGATTGAAACCTAATCATTTTGAGATGCTTCAAGTCTTTACACCTGTAAATCCAGCAAACAAAGGGAATAATATGATAAAGATTCAATTCTCAATCGAAAATAATTACCGACAAAGGTAAGGCATGTTTTACACCGTTTAATATCCGTGAGTACGAATAATCGGCAGTCGTCAACATATCGCTGTTGTCACAACACGACCCCTTATCTCGTTTTATAAGCAAAACAAAATAAGGAGTGGTTGCAATGAAAGAATTGATATGCATCATCGTTGGCGGAGGATATGCGGGCATCAATGCGGTTAATGCGATTCGAAAAACGTTAAAGGGTGAGTCAAGCCAGCGTCCGCTTCGACTCATTCTAATCGATAAGAATCCCTATCACCTTCGTAAAGTTTTGCTTTTTAAGCCTGCGGCTGGAAACGAAGATATAATTGTCCCACTGACAAGGTTGTTTCCCGTGGGGGTCGAATTCGTTCAGGCTACCGTAACCAAAATCGAATCAGAGAAGAGAAGGCTGCTTTATCAGGATGCCGAAGGAATTGAGAATTCGATGGAATATGACATTCTCGTTTTGACGGTAGGCAGCATCGTACGGCAACCCGACCTTGATCAGGGGGGGATGGCATTGGCGAGCTTGGATGCCGCGTGGAAGATCAGAGAAGCGTGGCGCACGAATATGCAAAAAGCCGTTAAGGAAACAAACGCGAAAGAGCGTCAGAGATTAATGACCATTGCCGTTGCGGGAGCAGGTATAAGCGGCATCGAGACATCTGCCGAACTGGCTCATTTCGTTCGAGAAGATGCGCAGCAATGGGGACTTGATCCGGGCGCTGTGAGGATAAAACTATTTAACACGAACAAGAGGCTGTTCCCGGATGGCCCGGCCAAGGTAGGGCTTAAACTGGAACGTTCACTTGAAGCTTGCGGAGTAACCGTCTTACAAGGGAGCAGAGTTTTACAGGAGAAAGAGGGAATGCTTACCTTATCTAGCGGAGAAACGATGTCTGTCGGTCTATGTGTTTGGACGCTGGGGCTTCTACCCAATCCAGCGCTGCGAAACATCGGGTTACCGGTCACTCCGGAAGGATACGTGATCGTAGATGCAAGTTACCGGGTTCAGGGTACTCAGGGTGTATACAGCATTGGCGACTGCGCCCGAATCGTAGACCCTGCTAGCGGACGGGCGGACGGGAAGACGTGTAAGGAAGCGACCGCTCAAGCGGCAAGGCTTGGGAAGATTTTGTCGGCGGATCTTGAAGGGCGCCCTGCACCTTCGCATAAGGGGTTTATAGACTTTTTCTGCTTTGGCTTAGGTCCGGGGCATGGAATGGCATGGACACGTATATTGGGGGTAGATATTGTTTTTACGGGAAAGCTGGGTTGGCGACTGAGGAAATTTACATGGGATGCGCCAAGTCTGTTAAAATAATGTAACTAAGTAGAGGATTCGAGGCTAAGATTGGAAGTGGGAAGATGCAAGAGTTATATGAGCAGTATAAAGCGCTGCTGTTTACGCTTGCCTACCAACTGACCGGGTCGGCTTCCGATGCGGAGGATGTTGTGCAGGACGTATTCCTGAAGATCAATGACGTAGATCTGGCGCGTTTGGTTAAGCCCAGAGCATATCTGTGCAAAATGGTGACTAATCGCTGTCGGGATTTATTCAAATCGGCGCGTAAACGGCGGGAACTGTATTTCGGACAATGGCTTCCCGAGCCCATTCTTACGCCCAATGATGAATCGTTTGAAGCGGTTGTTCGTGATGAGCTGTTGTCTTACGCTATGCTCGTGTTGCTTGAAAGGCTATCCCATACGGAACGGGCGGTGTTCGTGCTTCGTGAAGCGCTCGGCTTTGAATATTCAGATATTGCTGAACTTGTTGACAAAAGTGAAGCAAATTGCCGCAAACTGTTCAGCCGTGCGAGAGGGAAGATGGGGATTACCCGTGATGAGCAGGTCCACTCAGAAGCGGCGAGCGAAGAGTGGGTCCGTCGATTCCTGAAGGCTCTCGAACTGGGAAACGTGGACACGGTTGTATCCATACTCGCCGAAGATGTCGTGTTGGTCTCTGATGGAGGGGGCAAAGCGTTCGCCGCCGTCCGTCCTATTGAATCGCGCGATCCCGTCGCCCGGTTCCTTCTCGGTCTAATTCGTAAGGCTCCTCATTACGAAGGAGGCGTGCATGTAGAGATGACGGATATAAATGGTCAAACAGGGCTTGTTGTCCGTTCAGGCGAGGGCATCGAAGTTGTTGTGCTGATACACGTTGAGAGAAATGCGATTTGCAACCTGTACTTTATTAGGAACCCAGATAAGCTGAGGCATTTATTGAAATGAAAAAGAGTATTCGATTGGAGCTAGTCCTTATGTACAAGACCACGAACACTTATATAGGGGAGGAATCATGACAACTTCGACTTTCGAGATATTATTAAAATGCCGAGAAGGCTTGCGGCGGCAGCCGGATCTGCAACTATTGGCGTATTGGCAGAGCAGCTTTTTTTTGAGGGGTACAGATGGCAAATGGTTTTGATCTATCTGATCTCCGCTCAATGCCGTTGTTCAAATAAAATAAAGAGCATCACCTCACTGCCCGAATCTTTTTTATTTCGGGCCTTGGAGACCACATCACCATTCGAGCCATGGACGGGAAGCATAAAGGATATCTAACCGTGACAGTAGCGGGGATTGTCGATCAGGATTTGCTGTCGAACGAATATAATAGCAGTCAAGTTCTTTCATTCTTTACGTCCCCGGAGTCTATTCCAGGATCATGGGAACCGATACTTATTCCAGAATCTTCATCCTGGCTAATCCGGAGCTATCGAGCCTGCCTATAACAGACTATCTCAAATCATTAAATGAAAAGGATGCCGGATTTAATTATACGGATCGGGTGACGGAAATCGCTCAGGCCAAAAATGACGCCATGACGTTCAGTATCTTGCTGTATGGCTTCATCGGTGTCATTGTGCTCATTGGTTTCTTGAACATTATGAATACCGTAAGTACGAATCTGATCCTTCGTACGAAAGAGTTTGCAGTGCTGAAGGCCATCGGCATGACGCAGAATGAAGTGAGGAAAATGATTATTTTAGAAGGGATATTCTATGGTTTATTGGCCTCCTTGATCGGTATTCTGCTAGGGACGGCTCTGAATTATGGACTACATGTTCTCTTCGCAGGCATTTTGGATACAGCCTGGGTATTCCCGTGGGCCAGTATCGGCATTGCCTTCGCGGGTGCGATGATTACGTCGCTCGCCGCCGCGATTTGGCCGATGTATAGGTTAAATAAAGTAAATATTGTAGATGGCCTTCGGAGAGAGAATTAGATTACGTGATTCCACCCTGTGGCATCACCTATGAAAAGAAGACGCAGGAAACTCCTAATTCCTGTGCGTCTTCTTTTTTTGTGCTTGTGCAGAATAATGGGGATTTAATAATGGTTGTTGACGATCATTGCTAACTGTACCAATTCATCTAAAAGCTGCTCTTCCAAGCTGATGATCTCACCCATCTTCTTATGAATCTTCACCCGCGCAGCCTGCTTATTGCCGGAACACATCACCTTGATTATAAATTGATTAATCAGATCCCACTGCTCTCCTGCATGCCGGTAGCCCTCGGCGGCCCGGGAGAGTGCGGGCACATGGGCACCATCGTCAAGCAGCTGCAGGAATAGGCTGAACCGGATTCTGCTGATCGGCAGGGCGTTGGCGTAGATCTTGAAGTTAGAACTGGCTTCGGCAGTCCCGTCGCCGGTAACTCCCTCCTCCAGATAGGCGTCCGCATAGGCGGATAGCTGCGCGGCAACCTGGCCCGGCTGAATCTGGTGGGTTGGATGGGTCAGCATTCCTTGAAGCGTTGCCTGCCAATCGGTATATGAACGTGAAGCATCACAAAGTTCAAATAAGGCATAGAAATGGCAGGCTTGCTCAAGGACATCGAAATTCACAGCTTCAAGCGCTTTGCCATAGTAGGCATCCGTCAGATAAATGATGTTGCTCGAACGGTCCAGTCCAACGGCGAGACAAGCATGGCTGGTATGCAGCCTGCGGAAGGCCACACACCAGGGGCAGTCATAAGAATCGAATCCGACCAGGACCGGCATTCCTGAGGACAGCCGGCTCTCCAGGATGTCCAGCATAAAGTTCTTATCCATAGCCGGCCCCTTCCGTTCGATATAACTGAACCTAAGGCCATGGTATGCAGACAGGGATTCTGTACCGATCCGTGGCAGCATTAACCGCTCAATCAACGGCTGATCCGGGGACTGCTGTTCTTCAAAAGACATCTGCCAGGCATTGCCGTACATGCACTTGCTGTCCGTTCCCTGCCACTTCGCAACAGACTGGATGCAGTCATCAATACAACTGCGCAGGGTGGGGTAGGGGGTACTCTTAATGGGAGCAATGTTCAGCACTGCTCATCATCTCCTTCGCCGACAAAAAATGACTCTGCAACCGGTTTCGGTAAGAGGCAGGGGTCATCCCGCTATATTCACGGAATAGCCGGTAGAAATATTTCATATCGTAAATTCCGACCTCCAGTGCAACGGACTGTATCCCAAGCTTCGTGAACATCAGCAGGATGCAGCTGTATTTCATGCGGATTTCCTGCAGCATCTGGATGTAGGACCTGCCGGTTTTAATTTTGAATAATCTCTGAAATTGGCGGGAGCTCACCGAAATCTGCCGGCTCATCTCCTTCAGCGTGATTTTTTTCCTGAAATTACTAATCATATAAAGGATGACGTCATGCAGCGGATCATAGTCCTTCCCGGGCTGCTGAGTGAAAGGGACGGCAGCTGCAGGCATAATGAGGTTCGCCACTTCGAACAGCAACGGGTATAGCTGCTGTTGACCCCTAAGTGAGCCATAGTTTTGCATCCCCTGCATACGGCGGAGCAATAAGGTCAGCTCTACGCTTTTCCCTCTATACCAGAACCATTGCTTCACCTCCAGAAGCCTCAGCAGTGGTAACATATCCACTTCGGAGAAGGGTCCCGGCAGCTCTCTGAGAATCCTGTTAAGCTCAGGCCTGAGCATACAATTGAAGATGAGGAGCGGCTCTGCACCGGTCAGATCCTGAGGGTGAAATACATGGGAAACCCCGGGAGGTATAACTAACAAATCCCCCTGCATAACCTGCATTTTATCCTCACCCGCCAGATGGATTCCTTTCCCTTGAACCACATAAGCGAGCTCCAAAAAATCGTGCTGATGACATACGGAAGTGACCGTTTCCTGAGTGAGGAGCATTTGTACCGATGAACAGGAGTCAAATAGATATTCCCCAGTAAATACCGGAAAACCTTCCATAAACAAACCTCCGTTTCCTGCTTCCTTAGGATGGACAACCTGGAATCTACCCTAGTATAGCTGAATATTTTGGCGCATTCAACCATATATTAACAGTCCGATTTTTGGTATATTCTTTCTATTCATTCCTAATACGCATACTGAAAGGGGTATACACATGCAGCAGAAGGTCATTGAAATTATCGCCGAAATCAAAGAGGAACCGGGCCTGCTTCAGACGCTGAACGGAGCTTCAGATCTGACGCTGGACGCCGCACTTGATTCCCTGCAAATCATCAACTTTATTCTGAGAATCGAAGACGAATTCGATGTCGAAGTAGATTTCGATACCTTTGATCTTGAACATTTGAAATCGGTAGACCGCTTCTCCGATTATGTCGCGGGGCTTGCCGTACGATGAAGAACGCTGTGCACTGCGGCAGCCTGGAGTCGGAACGGTACTGGCGGGAGGAAGATCTGGCTGCACTGCCATCCGTTCCTGATGCGAAGGCTCTGGCTATTGTGCAGGCCATGGATGAGATGCTGTTTGTCTTCTGCAGGAGCGGAGATATTCTATTAACCCGTCAGGGTATGGACAAGGCTCAATATGACTATCTGCAATCGCTCAATTATTCATTTAGGACCAATAGGAATCCATTAACCTTGGGAGTGGAGGAACCAGGCACAGCACAGAACGCACTGAATGTATTTGAATTGCTGGGCAGGCTGGACCCCGGGCAGGAACTGGGCAGCTTAATACCGGAAGGATGGTTCCTTGAACCTTTTGCCGTGCTTCCCGGGACGCATGAGGCGGTTAGGCGATATAAGCTTCTGCCCGTTATCCCGGATGAACAGATTGTACGCAAAGTGAACACCAAAACCTACTCTGCTGCTATGCGGGACAGGCTGCTGCTGCCAAATATCGCTCTTGTCGTCCATAGCACGGAAGAGTTGCTGCAATCAGGACAAGCGTTGCTGGAGAAGGGGGCTTTTCTGATCAAGGATGAGTATGGTGTATCCGGCAAAGGAAATCAGCTCGTGGACTCTGAGCGGGTGTTGCGCAGAATTGCCGGGTATCTGGAGTCCAGCCGAAACCAGGACAAAAGAATAAAGTTTGTGCTCGAACCTCTGCTGGACCGGGAGACAGACTTCTCCTGTCAGTTTCACATTGATCCGGAAGGCCGGATCTCGATATTGTCCGTTCAGCAACTGGTCAACCACGGTTTTGCCTTCGGAGAGTCACATTCCCCGGAGCCGTCTCTGCTCGAAAGGCTGGACCGGGAAGGATATTGGGAAACCATGCACAGCATTGGGCGGGAGCTGTATGCAGATGGTTATTTCGGTGATGTATGCGTGGATTCAATGCTGCTGCGTGACGGGAGCCTCGCCCCTCTGGTGGAGATCAATGCCCGGAAGTCGATGAGTCTGATCAAGCATAATGTAGACCGCCATCTCAAGCAGGAGGGGATGCACACCTGTCTATTACAGGTACCGCTGGCAACCCTAGGCGAGGTTCATTATGAAGATCTGCTGGGGCGGCTTGCGCAAGAAGACGTTTTATTTTCGCTGGGAGAGGGGGAAGGAGTAATTCCTTTGGCTTCGGGTACACTCCAGCCTCCAGCCTCTTCCCGATCCACCGGCTCCGGCAAAGGCAAGCTGTATGCAGCACTCGCTTACCGGAATGAAGACAGCAAGAATAGACTCATCCGTAAGCTGGACGAATCGCTTCTGCGCACTGGCTATACTATACTGCGATAAAGAAAGGGATCCTCCAATGAATAACACCGTAACTATTCTATGTTCTGGTTTTGGTCTGGGCTTCTATGTCCCCGGCCTGCTGATTGAACGGAGACTCATAGCACTTGGTATCCAGGCGGAGATTGAAGTTTTTGAAACACTCATGCCGGACAGCAAAAAGAAGCAGACGGACAACAGCCGCAAAGCGTACCAGCAGAACTTCGCCGTAGCCTTGACCTCACAGAAAATACCGGCGGATATCCGGAGCAGCCTTGATGCTGCAGCCGTGGAACGTTTGCTTCAACAATGGAAGCAGGAAGAAAGACAGCGCTTCATTGTATTATCCGGGCACTGGGTGCATGTTATGGACAGGTACCGTGAACTGGCCGGCTTTTCTGTGGATGCCGATTTGCTCTATATTGATGCCGATCTTTCGCCATCATGGAAGAATCTCCGCAGGCTGAACCCCGGTTACGCGGAAGGCTACCGTGAAGTAAGCATGTATGACCCCGTGAAACGGGAGATTCTATACAGCATAGATGCCGGCCCCCCGGAAGCGCTGTCCCCTTCGGCTAGGAACGGAAGACTGGTTGTTCATGGCGGCGGCTGGGGAATTGGAACCTTCCGCGAGAAGTTTGATGCCCTGGAGTCGGCAGGGTATGAACTGGATATCGCCGCGTACAGCTCTCAGGAGATTGGAGCAGCCATCCATGGAAGACGTTATTATATGAACGACCCGGAGTGGCGGACCTGGAAGCGTGACAGCAGCGGGCAGTATACTTTCCCGCCTTTTGCAGAGGTAACCGGTAACCAGGCAGACCGCTTTCCGCCCTGCCGTAACTATCAGGATGGGATGTATGGTGTCATCCGGCAGACATCCGCAGTAATCAGCAAGCCGGGAGGAGGCGCCTTGATTGATTCACTTACTTCGGGCACTCCGCTGGTGCTGCTGGACCCCTTTGGCCCGCACGAGAAGATTAACAGTGATCTGTGGGTAGAGCTTGGTTATGGCATCCGTTACGGGGAGTGGGCCGAATCGGGCTTTGACCGTGAGAAATTGCGTAAGCTGGCGGATAACCTCAGGTCAGCCAGGGGCCAGTATCCAGACTATGCGGCAAGCTATGCGGAACAACGATCCGCAGCAGAAGGGAGAAGCTAATGCAGCCTACAAGTAGAGTTAACCTTGATGCCAAGTCCTTTGAGGCTCTGAAACGCACGATCAAGAATGTCGTGGTTCCACACAGAGAACGCAAACATGATCCCGGGTTCAGAACCGTTATGCCGGAAATTATGTCCCTGAAGCTGACCAACCGCTGTAATCTCCGCTGCAAGCATTGCTACCAATGGAATGAATCCGGCTATCATCATGATATGGACACCGCCGAGCAGAATCTGGATATGGATCTGGAGATGATCCAGAGGCTTCTGGAGGAGACGGATGAAGCACAGTCCCGTTTGTATTTGTGGGGGGGCGAGCCGCTTTTTCACCGGAATACCCGGCAGATTCTGGAGCTTCTGAAGGAGCATCCCCGGGATACAACGATCTGTACCAACGCCTATCTGATTCCTAAGTACGAAGAGGAGCTGTGTGCGATCTCTGACAACCTGGAACTGCTGATTCCGATAGAAGGGTTCGAGGAGGAGCATGATTTGCTGCGCGGCAAAGGTTCATTTCACAAAGTGATCGAGAGCGTCGAACGGCTGCTTGAACTGCGCAAGCAAGGCCGCTTCCGCGGCCGGATCTCTGTGCACAATGTGATTAATGACAATATGATCGGCCGATTGTACGAGCTGGTGGAGTTTTTTGAGCAAAAGAAAGTCGATCTGGTATTGCTCTGCTTCCCGTGGTATATCTCTGCGGAAACCAGTCTGGAAATGGACCGCTTCTACGATGAACACTTTCAGTGGCTGGCTGAGCTTCCGCCGGATCACCGGAGCAGCTGGCATGCCTTCAAATACCATATCAAGCCTGAGAATGTCACAAGGCTAACCGAAGACCTGAAACGGATCAACAGCAACACTTGGCACAATACCCGAATCCGTTATCAGCCGGGGCTGGACTTTGATGAAATCGAGGACTTTGTGGCTGGCAAGCCGATGGCCTCCCGCAGTACGTCGAAATGTCTGGCGCTCAGTACCCGGGTGGATATTGCTCCGAACGGCATGGTGAGTGCATGCAAATTTTTTGGCGAGCTGGCTATTGGCAATGTGAAGGAGCAGACGCTGACGGAAATATGGAATTCAGCCCGCTACGACAGGCTGCGGCGGATTCTGGATGAAGGCTTGTCCCCGGCTTGTTCCAAATGCAATGTGCTGTACTTGAATACTTATGCTGCATTAACGCATGTATGAAGAACGGAGAGGAACAACCTGCCTACAAGCTCGGAATCCTGGGTTCGTCGAACATTGCTGTACCGGCCATACTGGAGCCTTCGCGGGTTGTGGAGAAGGTTCGGATAACGGCAATCGCCAACCGGACCTTTGAAAAAGCGGCGAAACTGGCGGACACCTACCGAATTCCTTATGTGGCGGGCAGTCTGGAGGAACTGCTGGAGCTTGGCGAGCTGGATGGAGTATATATTGCACTCAGTAATGAGCTTCATACAGAATGGGCAGTCCGGGCTTTGAAGGCGGGTAAGCATGTATTGGTAGAAAAGCCGATATGCCTGAATCCCGAAGAAGCAGAACGGTTACGGCTGGTAAAAGAACAATCCGCCACTCCGAAGCTTGCCGAAGGTCTGATGATTGCCTTCCACCCCTGGCAGCAGGCACTCCAATCTATTGTCCGCTCCGGGCAATTCGGTCCGCTCCACAGGATCAGTACAAGAATATCCGTCCCTGCCAAGGACAGATATACCGGAAATTACCGCAGTGTCAAGGCTAAAGGCGGAGGCGCTTTTACCGACCTGGGTTGTTATTGGCTGCAGTTCCTGCAGACCCTGGTCGGTCTTCAGCCCCGAGAGATTAGGGCCCAGTCGGCTTTTGACGGACCGGATGGCTGCGATTGGACCTTTCAGGCGGCGCTGCAATATGAGAACGGTCTGGAAGCGGAGTGTCTCACTTCCTTTGAGCTTCCTTTCCGAGCTTCGCATACCTTGTATTTCGAGCATACAGTGCTGACGGTCCCGGATTTCTTCCGGCCGGTCAAAGGATTCTACAAAATCAAAATACGGCATGATCTTCCGGACAACCGCAGCACCCTTTGCGAATTTGAGCCGATGAACTACTATGTCAACCAGTTGGAGGCTTTTGCAGAAATGATGAGCGGGCAAAGGGCAGAAAAGCTGGAAGCTACATGGGAACGGGTGCACCTTCAATCCATAATCATGGCCGAGGCGCAGCAGCGCCGGGTCTATAATGCGGCCAGCCATCTATAGTCCAAACGTCAAAACAGCGACCTCCGATCACCGGAGAGTCGCTGTTTGTATTAACGGTCCTGCAGGGAAGGAGGCTGCTCTATCCAGGAGCGCTCGTTGTTCATCACATAGATGCCCAGCGCCTGCTCGAAGGTAAGGCCGTGATTATAAAAAGCCAGCATCTTCGCGGCGTAGCGCATACTCTTATCTGCACCGGGCGACTGCAGCAGCTCTGCAGCGAGCTTACGGAAATCCTTCGGCTTATGTTCTGCAGCATCTACGGCATCCAGAAGCCCCTTGTGGCTTGGAAAGAGCCTCCGGTTATAAGCCAGGATCATTCTCCCGCTGAAGAATACCAGATTGCTGGCTGTGTGCGCGAGCAGGTAGGCATCTTTCTTCCGGGCCGCCTCTTTGGCGAAATAAAAAGCGTACAGGAAGATCTGGGCGCAAAAGTCCCGCAGATTGCGGTCCCGGTTCTCTTCAGGATAGACGGGGATTCGGGCTACCAGATCGTTCAGCTGCGGGATTCTGGAGAACACAACGTCTGAACCGGTAAAAGCATACCTCGTCGGCTCATTGCCCCGCTTGGCTGCAAGCTCCAAGAACCGGAGGTTGATCACCTTGATATCGGCGTATCCGCCTTCATAGGTACTGACTTCATGGTCCACATAGGACAGCGTATTGTTCCGGTCATATTCTTCATACGCTTCATCGGTGAATACGAGGTGAACATCCACATCCGAGGTTTCCTTGGCCGTTCCTTGCGCTACCGAACCACTGGTGATTACTGCCAGACAGGAAGGGTTCTTCTCATGCTTCCCCACCAGCTTCTCCAGCGTCTGTCTATGGTGCTCATACATCTCTTTCATCCTCTCTTAAAGTGCTCCTGCACCTTAAGCGTACCCATTGGACAGCTTACCAGCTATGGTCAATTCAGACATTTATTTACCCGGGGCAACTATTCTTCCAATCTCCAGATATGTTTGTCCGCCCGGAACGGCAGGCAAGAACAGGCACCGAAAATTCCGATCGCAAGAAATAGCAAGGCTGCTCCGGAGCCTTTGCCTGTTCCGACCAGTGCGACCCACAGGCTGTTCACCGGCTGCATGGCCATAAAGGGTTCAAACACCCTGTCAACCAACACGCCACCGCACAGATATCCCACAGGAATGGTGAAAAACTGTAACGTATTCCTTGCCGAATAGACACGCCCCTGCATCTCAATCGGGATGGTGGAGCGGAAAAGTACATCCATATTAGCGTTCATAACCGGAATGAATACCCATCCGAGAATAGCGCCTAAACACCACACAGGTGTACTTCTGCCGAAGGCAAGGATGAAATTCTCGGAGCTCATGGAGAACAGCAGGCAATTCAAAATGACCCGAACCCGGCTTTTTGGCGGCGGCAGAATAGCAACCGCAAGGCTCCCAACCATCATGGCTATCCCTGTAACGGTGTTGACCATACCTAGCGCCAACTCTCCGCCGCCAACACGTGAGAGCATCATTGCGGGCAGGGCAGCATTGAAGATCGAGGCGGTAAAATTGATCACGGCCAAAAAAAGGATCAAATCCAGAATGCCCCGGTTGTCCCTGAGATACCGTAAGCCGCTTTTGGCAGATTGTAATACCGTCTCGCTCCCCGTGCCGCTCTGTTTTGGAACTTGCGGGATATGGACCCAGCAGAGCAACGCCATGAACGCTGTAGCAAATGTAATCAAATCAAACACAATAACAAACCGGATACTGGTAAAGGAAAGCATTGAAGTGGCGAGTATAGGCGTCAGTATAGTAACCAACGAATTGGATAAGGAACGCATCCCGCTAACCTTCTGGTAGTGTTTTTGCGGAGCCAACAGGCTGATCGCTACATCCGACGCCGGCTGCTGTACAGTGTTCATCAGTCCATTTAACGTATTGATCAAATACAGATGCCAAATCTGGAGTGTACCCGTCGTCATCAGAATAAGGATCGAAACGGTACAAAGTGCCGCAAAGCTGTCGCTGATCAGCATAGTGGCCTTCTTGTTCCAACGGTCGCTCAGTGCACCTGCGAAGATACTCAGCAGGACATAGGGGGCGTAGGAACAGATAACTAGTAGCGAGCTGGTAAGAGCCGACCCTTGCTGTTGATAAGACCAGATCACTAAGGCAAAGGAGGTCATTGCACTGCCCAGTGCTGAAAATGACTGTGTAATCCATAAAATCAGGAACGTTCGAAGCTCCCTGACGTTCGTTTTTAATTTTTTTATCATGACTCTGCTCCTCTTTCAATGAATTCTTAACGAATCAATGAAAGTGCAAAGCCGAACGGACGAACTCTATCCGCTCCGTGCAGTTTCGTCCGGTTCAGACCTTGCACGGAGCGGTGCCACTGCATATTTTCATGTGGTTTCTCCTTCTTTATCGCTCGAGGTTGAATTCACCCAACAGTAAATTCTTCTTTATTTTACCATGTGTGAACCCGGAAAATAACTATACAATTGCAAATTCAAAAGATGCACATTTATTGGGTGAGTATGCTTCTACCGGGGTTATGATATACTTTGTCATGAACAGGTTCGTTTACTATTTCGGGATAAAGAGTGTCCTGGTACGTATAGAGAGGTTAATGATATGACGAATAATTTTTGGCGTGATTTACCACGGCCTTTTTTCATACTGGCGCCCATGGAAGATGTGACGGATGTTGTGTTTCGCCATGTCGTAAGTATTGCTGCTAGACCGGATGTGTTTTTTACGGAGTTTGCGAATTCAGAGAGCTATTGTCACCCGGAGGGGCACCATGCTGTGCGCGGGCGTCTGACATTTACAGAGGATGAACAGCCCATTGTAGCGCATATCTGGGGAGATAAGCCGGAATACTTCCGGCAGATGAGCATCGGGATGGCCGAGGAAGGCTTCAAAGGCATTGATCTTAATATGGGCTGTCCTGTAGCGAATGTAGCAGAGAACGGGAAGGGAAGCGGCCTGATCTGCCGTCCCGAACTCGCAGCAGAGATCATCCAGGCCGCAAAGGCCGGGGGACTGCCCGTCAGTGTCAAAACAAGGCTCGGATTTAGTGACATCGACGAATGGCGCGGCTGGTTAACCCATATTTTGCAGCAAGACATTGTGAATCTGTCTATTCATCTGCGCACCAGAGAGGAAATGAGTAAAGTAGATGCCCACTGGGAGCTGATTCCGGAGATTAAGAAACTTCGTGATGAGGTGGCACCCCATACACTGCTGACCATTAACGGGGATATCCCTGACCGTCAGACCGGCCTGAGGCTTGCTGAGCAGTACGGTGTGGATGGGATTATGATTGGGCGCGGTATTTTTCATAATCCGTTTGCTTTTGAGCAGGAGCCGAAGGAACATAGTAGTAGCGAATTGCTTGATCTGCTGCGGCTGCATCTGGATCTCTATGATCAATACGCAGGACAAGCACCACGTTCGTTCAGCCCGCTTCAACGATTCTTCAAAATCTATGTCCGCGGATTTCGCGGGGCAAGTGAGTTAAGAAATAGCTTAATGAACACCAAGTCCACAAGTGAAGTGCGTGCGCTGCTGGATGAGTTTGGGAGCAAAGAGCAGGACGGGGCGGGGGAGCTTGGGGATTAGACATCCAGAATTATTGAATTTCGAGCGGGAAATAGAATAGACGTAAAAAGAGTGTGAGGATCGGATGATGGGGAAGGGACAAAACCCGGAGCCAGCAAACCGTTCCTCATTTTTTATATGGGAGGGGGATCACATGTCCTGGAGCAAATTGAAGCAACAACTGGAGGGCTTTCTTAGCCCGGCGCTACATAGAAGGGTAGAATACCGCGCGCCCGGTTACCGTTATCTGCCTGATAAATCAGGGATTTGCTATATCTCGGTAGATAAAAAGAACGTACTCAACATGAGTGATAAGACGAACACTATCAGATGGTATCAAACAGAACTGGAGATTAAAAATGACCCGGATATCCAAATTCCTATCGCAAATAGCGACATTGAAGCGGTTAGACAAGCCACCAAGGGTCCAGTGCCGGAGGATCGCCTAATCGTAATGGCCAGAAGCAGAAAAAGTACAGAACATGCCAAAGAGCTAATGTCAGCACAGGCTGCACTCGTTAAATCGAATTTTATCGTGGTGGCTAATCAGTTCTTAACGACGCCTATAGAGGAAAGCTTAGAGAGCGAGGAGATTCTGTTGAATATTCTGGCTTTGGTGGACCGAAGAGTTGGAAAAAAGCGGATTTTGAGTATGGTAGAGAAGATGGAGTTGAAGCATCCGGTTGTGCGGTATTTTTATGAGCTACGGCGTGATACATTGTGAAGCAAACAATTTTACCCGCAAATGATCATAGATGGGCAAGGGGGCGCCCGGCATAATTTAATGTGAAATATACCATTGACAATCGCAAACCTGTTTTGGTAACAATGTATAATAAAGTAGGAGGTTGACACATATATGAAAAAAATGGAAGAATTGTATCAACTTATAGGTAAGAAATTAGTAGGAATAATTCCTGATCAGTGGGAAAAAATTTATCTCTACGCAGAAGTATTGCCAGGTTCAAGAATCATCTATTTTTACTTCGAATCTGCTACAAAAAAAGAACTAATATATAGTCATTTAATCCCTGAGATTTATGGAGTAGATGAACGCATATATGATCGGTTGCATGGGGAGTTGCAAGAATATTTTGTTGAACTGAATAAGGTTTTCAGAAATACTCTTGATCAACCTTGGACAAATCTGACGATGTATCTTGAGCAATCAGGTAAATTTAATATTGATTATAGTTATGATGAAG
>NZ_LVWH01000007.1:0-17137 GCF_001909045.1 Paenibacillus sp. P3E
GACATACCCAACTTGATTTTCCCTATTCCAATTGATGGTTCAATTACTATACTGTCCATAGATTAAACCACCTCATTAATTATTAAATACCATAATAGATTTCAGACAAGTACAAAGCCTCTACTACTTCATTTATATATTTCACTTGCAAATTTTTGTACTTACCTTCGGAGTCTTTGGCGGCTTTCAGTCCATCAACTTCCATCTGCAACAAATCAACGTATTTTTTGGCATTCAACAAATCGAACTCTTTATCTCTGTAAATATCGGATTGTAAAGAACTCCCCCACGATGGGGTATTCAAATGGTCTCTGTACAACATTCTGATAGCAGGTGCAGCATTAGAATTGAAAGAAGCTCTTTTCAAAGCATCGTTTGAGACAAAATGATGCCTTTCTCCACCTAGAGCACTCATTTTGTTGAAAATACCGCCCAAGAAATTATATCTTTGATAATTAACTTGACCAGTGTTATTGTAATTCCAAGTTGAGCCATCTTCTTGCACAGTTATTTTATATTCAAAATAATCTGATACAGATGTTCTATTTGTAATCCATGTATTTACAATACCACTATTTACCGACGCTTTGGAAAAGTTTTTCACTGGGCTCACCGCAGTCCATTTGTCTTTGCTTTTATTATATTTTTTGATTGTACCCGAAATGCGATCAATAGAATCATTGCCCAAATTCACTACGCTAACCACAAATGTTGTGTTAGTTGGAATATAAGATAACAGCCAGACATTGCTTACAGCTTTTGTTAATGCGTCTCTTTTCACTAGAAAATTTTGGTCGTATCCAGCCTCTTCCACTTCTGGTTTATCTAACTGATACTTTTGAATAAGTTCTTCTCGTTTCTCACCACTGATCTCGACCTCTTCATCAGGTAGAACAGGCTCATCGATCTCACCATCATTTGTATCACCATCACCTGCAAAGCTCTCGTTAGTTTCTGAATCAAAAAGATCATAATTATCTATTGCCGGCTGAATATCAGATTGCTCTTTATTCATTAATTCTTGATTAAGGTTTAGATCTTGTTCCAGATAATATTCATAACCATGACTGAGTAAATACTCCTTTACGTCCTGGTGTTGCTCTAGATTATCTACTGCGAAATCCTCAAGAATGTTTTGATGAACTTCACTCTCTAATAGACTACCAGTAGCATTTGTTGGACTTCCCTTTACACTAAATACCAAGAAAAATACCAGAACAAAAATTACTAATTTATTTATTATTTTCATATTTACTCCTTTAATAATATATTCACTTAGCAAAGAAACAATCAGTCAAAAATATTTGGAAACAGCGTTTCAATTGCTAATTTTTGGTCGATAGTGCTATCTATCCCCAATTGCCCATTTGTATTCCTTCCCCATGAATAGACTACTCCAGCAGAATTCACTGCAACAGAGCTTCTTCCATCAGCGTTAACAACTACAATATCTTGTAGTGGCTGTGAGTTAGAATCCAGCACTTGAACAGGATACATTGCATTCACTGTAGTCCCATCACCAACTGGACCGTAACTATTCACTCCCCAACTCCAAACAGTACCATCTTTTTTCAAAACTAAACTATGTGTTTCTCCTCTTGATACCTGAATTACATCATTAATATTAACAATAGCGGGTGTTAATTGTTTCGTCTTAGGGGTTTTACCAATTCCCAACTCCCCGTAGGTATTTAACCCAGAGGTATAAACAATTCCATCCTCAGTTAAAACATTAATCCCATCTTCACCAATGGAAAAGTCTTTCACTTTAGTTGCAGGATAGAGAACCGGAGTGAGTCTATTAACAGTGTCACCTTGTCCAAGAAGACCCGAAGCATTCTGACCCCAAACCCATAAATTTCCATTTTTATCCAACGCTCCACCACTACCCTCACCAGCATCAATTCTTGTTATATTGCTCAAATTCGAAACTTTCACCGGTTTTACAGATTCTATTGTACTTCCATTGCCTAGTTGCCCAAAATTGTTTTCTCCATAAGACCAAACTGTCCCATCATTTTTCAGCGCTAGAGTAAAGTATCCTCCTGCACCAATTTCTTTAACATTATCAATGTAAGTGTTAAGGTACGGTTCTCTTTCAGTATCTATTTTATTTCCGGTACCTAATTCACCATGACTCGAATAACCAAATGACCAAATGGTTCCATCATCTTTTAACATAACTGTATGAGTAAGACCAGCACGTACCATCACAAAATCAGTTCCAATCCCTTCAACAGGAACTTTTGATTGGTTCACACTTAGGCCAGCACCTAATTTACCATTTGAATTAGACCCTGCTGAATAAAAGGCAGAACCGTTCCCCATTATTACATAGTTATTATAAAAACTTCCAGATATCAAGTAATCATTTCTTTGTTCTATAGCTGCATGTGTTTTTGTAGAAAAACCTACAGCGGAGACAGCTAAAGCAATTAATAGTACTGACAATTTCCTTCCTTTTCTAGTAACGCTCTTGAAATGCTCTCTTTTCATTTGTTACACTCCCCATTCTATTATTTTTATATAAACCCATCTTATGTTAATGGAATTTATACCTATATAGTAAAATATATGAATTTAAGGGATATGTCAAAGTATTAATTTCTTATTATTTATATTTCCCCTTGTTTATCTATCAATTTGACGAATCACCCTTAGATTTCAATAAACCCTAATCCTGCTATTCACAAACCATTACTTGCCTGTCCAAATTACGGTATTGGACAGCTTCGGCAAGATGGGATGAACCGATATCTGCTGCACCTTCAAGATCAGCAATAGTACGGGCCAGCTTAATGATCCGGTCATGCGCCCGCATACTTAAGCCGAGACTTTCCAGAATATCATTCAGTAATTGTCTCCCGTCTTTTTGAAGCCTTGCATAACGGCGCAGAGCAGTCCCTGAAAGCTCGCTGTTCCATGAGATCGGCAGACCTCTGTAACGTTCCTTTTGAATAGCTTGTACCTTAAGAACCTCGGTGCGCATCTCCGACGAAGATATCGAGGCCCCCTGCTCCTCCCAGTCTCTCGGACGGGGAACATCCACCTGCATATCAATCCGGTCCAGCAGCGGTCCGGAAATTTTGCCGCGGTATTGGGCGATCTTTGCCGGACTGCAGGTGCATCGCTTCGTCGTCCCTATGCTCCCTAAATATCCACAGCTGCAAGGATTCATTGAACATGCGAGTAAAAATTGTGCCGGAAATGTAAATGCAGCCCGGGCGCGGCTGATCGTTACCACTCCATCCTCAAGGGGCTGACGGAGTACTTCAAGCACATTGCGGGAGAACTCGGGCAGCTCGTCCAAAAAGAGAACACCTCGATGTGCCAGGCTCACCTCTCCCGGCTTGGGAATCCCCCCGCCACCGATCAGTCCTGCAGCTGAGATCGTATGATGGGGGGAACGAAACGGGCGGCTGCGCAATAATCCGCTGTTCGCTTCCTTCAATTTGCCTGCGGAACTGAAGATTTTGGTCACCTCCAGCGACTCATTATCATCAAGTTCCGGAAGTATGCCTGGAAGCCGTTTGATCAGCATGGTCTTTCCCGTTCCCGGCGGTCCCATCAGAACAATATTGTGCATCCCGGCAGCAGCTATCATCAAGGCGCGCTTCACATGATTCTGCCCGAGAACATCACTATAGTCCTCCGCCATCATATTCACTTCGGAGCTTCCTGAATCAGTGTGCGCATATTCAGGAATGAATCTAAGATGATTCAGAGATAGCACCTTAACTGGTGGGCGGTCTTTTTCCGTCTGGCTTGTACTAACCGTAACTGGAAAAGGAAGCTCACTCAGTTGCGAAGAAAAAGTAGATAAGGGGCGAACAGTTAATAGCTCCCTATCTGCATCCGGTGGCAGCAGCTGTCGTAAATGCTCCGCTGCATATACGGTCATTCCGCTGATTAATGACGCTTCGGCGGCATTTCCTTTCGGAACGAGTACACCCTTCATGCCGTTGCGGCGAGCTGCTTCTACCATAGACAGCACTCCGGTAACGGGCCGCAAACTTCCGTCCAGCGCCAGCTCACCAATTAATAACAGTTGTTCCGCTTCAGGCATATCCAATTGCCCGCTTGTGGTCAAAATACCAAGAGCAATGGCAAGATCGAATGCAGATCCTTCCTTACGGAGGTCAGCTGGAGCCAAATTTATGGTGACCCGCTGCTGCGGATAACGGTAACCACAATTTTTGACGGCGGCACGTACTCTCTCTACAGCTTCCCGGATCGCCGAATCAGGCAACCCAATGATGCTCGTCTGCGGCAGACCATTGGCCAGATCGATTTCCACTCCAATCATGACACCCTCTATCCCATACAGGCACGCACTGTGCATTTTCCCATACATAACAAAAACACCTCTTCTCTTGAAATACGCCCATGACGGGCGGACTAAATTCAAGAAAAAGGGTGCTTCCTCAATTTCCGGTTATTCTTTTATCCTTAGTATACTTATATTCCATGGGCTTAATCAAGGGTTACCGATATGAAAAGGGATATTGCCCCAAATTACATAAGTATGCAAGCTTCGAAATACAAAAATTTCGTTATCCTTCCTCATTCACCACAACATAATCTCTGATTTGGGCAAAAGATAAAGGTGTATAGTCCCAGTGTTCTACGCAAATGTTGAAATAATTCTTCCCCTCATACTTCTGGCTATGAATGTGGCCGTGCACATTTACGTAAGGCATCTGCTTATTCATATACATGGGTTCGTGTGAAAGAAAAAAGAAATCTTTATATATTACAGGATACTCACTGACTTCATTAAATCCGGCTTCAAGCCACCAGTTCCGGCCTCGGCTGCGGTCATGATTACCTAGAATCAGGATTTTATAGCCATTGAGGGCAGATACAATCTCCCGTGTTTTTTCCAGGTTCAAGAAAGAAAAATCCCCCAAGTGAAAGACTGTATCTTCTGTACCGACCACAGAATTCCACTTCTCGATCATCACCCGGTCCATTTCTTCCACACTGCCAAAGGGACGGGACTCAAAATCAATAATCAGTTTATGCCCAAAATGTTGATCTGATGTAAAAAAAATATTTGACATCCCTATCCCCTTCTTCTGTACTCAGAAATAGCTTCTGCGAACACTTCAATCGTTCCAGTTCCGTTTGGAAGAACGCTGACTGTTCGTATCCAGCTTAATCAACTCCGCTAGCGGAGGCACTTCCTCATGCTCTATAAGCCAGTGCCGCATCTCTTTGATGGCTTCTACCTGCCCGTTTCCTTTGTCGCGCCAGGTCAGCAGTTCAATCACTCGGATGACTAGCGACAAAAGGCTGCTATTGCTGCTCTGGGTTTTTTCGGCCCGGATTTTTTGGAATAATGCTTCATTTTCCCAATCAATCAAAATCTCCTCCGCTATGGCTGGCCGCATAACGGTAAAGGTCTTGTTACACTTGCTGCAGCAAATAACGGACACAGGCTCTCCGCCAAGCTCTACTGCAATTTTGGTGTTACAATATTGGCAAGTAAAATTCACCTGTATATCCAACGGTTGATTGCTCACTCGGACAGCCCTCCTCATGGTGGCATTAAAAGTTACAATAATGTTTACCCATTTCCTTGGAGAAATGACCCATAGTACGGAGGGTATGTCAAGACTGTATGTTTGAAAAGTCAACAAAATGTATAAAAACTTTCAAAAAGCCTCCCGTATATGATGCAGCGATGCAATACTCCTACCCTCATTCAGCATCACCGTGATGACGTCAAAAGAGACCCGGCGTTCATATGCATTCTTCATATGCATGTATACCTGGGCGGTCGCACGCACCTGACGAATCTTCCGCTCATCCACAGATTCTTCAGGGGTACCCTGAAGAGGACTTCCACTGCGGCTCCGCACTTCAATAAAAACAAGCACTTCACCGTATTCAGCAATAATATCCAGTTCCCCGCTGCGGCAGCGCCAGTTACATTCTATGATCCGGTAACCTTGTGCAGTTAGGTATTGTTGAGCGGCTTTCTCGCCATCAGCACCTTTTTGCTTGCGGGTATAGGGTTCTTCAGACGAAACCTCACTCACATCTGCCTCCGTTCTCCCGCAGAGCGGTCACTCTGGTAAACAAAGCTAAGAATTTCCGCTACAAGCTGGTAGAGCTGTGGAGGAATCTGCTGGTCCAGGTCAAGCTTGGAGAGGACTTCTACCAGGGCAGCATCCTCTTGGACAGCAACCCCGCTGTCCTTCGCCATCTGCAGAATCTTATCTGCTACCGCACCTTGTCCTTTGGCGACTACGACCGGCGCTTCACTTTGACCGGGCGAATATTTAAGAGCAACCGCTTTTTTCAGGTTTTGAGAAATTTCATCGGCGGACTCACTCATATGCGGTAATCCACTCCTTTGTAGGAATCAGGCACATAATCTGCCAGTCTGCCCGCGCCGCCCGCAATGG
Source organism: Paenibacillus sp. P3E (assembly GCF_001909045.1). Classification (NCBI taxonomy): domain Bacteria; kingdom Bacillati; phylum Bacillota; class Bacilli; order Caryophanales; family Paenibacillaceae; genus Paenibacillus; species Paenibacillus sp. P3E. Next base: position 6,414 of record NZ_LVWH01000007.1, read on the forward strand.
CTGCAGATGCCGCACTAGGCTGCGGGAGGGGTTCTGTCCTCAAGCTGGACAGCTGATAGCCGATCGATTCCACTGCTGCTCCAATCTCATCCTTACGTTCTTCAAGCAGCTCTAATACCCATGGTGTATCGTTATGCAGCTTCAGACTTACGATTCTGTCCACCACCTGCACATCTACCAGTGTCTGTCCCAGCTGCTTCATATCCAGGTCAAACCACAGGCGGCAGTTCGATGCATCGAGTTCGCCCTTACGGCCCCGTCTCGACTGGATATGGACAGAAGCTGTTTCCTGCCCGTCCGGACCGTGCAGCGGCAGGAACATCGTTACTTGTGCAAACGGAGCCGTCCGATCCGTATTCAGGAGCAGTTGCTGCCCCGTCAACTGCTGCACCAGCTGGCCCGCGGCTTCTTTGACCGCGGGCGGCACTTCGCTGCTGCCCAGCACCTGCAGCAGCACGCCTTTCAGCGTATCGGCAGCCGTATCATCGCCGATAGCAGCACTCGCCAGCGCCGCCTGAGGCAGCGCTGCCTCACGCCCTGCCGCGGCTGCCGGCCCTGCCGCGGCCCGCACCTCTGCGGCGGCATGCCCGCCGCCGCGAACGGCCTGCTGCTCGTGCTCCGCACCGAGCAGCTTCAGCACCCGCCCCACCCACGACTCCATGTCGCGGGTGGCTGCGGTAACCGTCTGCTGCGCCGCCGCAGACGGTCCTTCCCCGCGCTGCCCTGCAGGCGCGGGGGCTGGCTCTTGCCCCGCCGCTGCTGGCGGGGCTGTAGTGCCCTGCGGTGGCTGCGCGGCCGCTGGGGCAGGGACTTGTCCCGCCGCGTCAGCGGGCGGGGCGGAAGCAAGCTGCGGCAGTGTGCCGCGCAGCTCGGTGAGCACGCCCTGCAGCTTCGCGAGCAGGGCGGTACCTTTGCCAGCAGAGTTCTCTGCTGCTGGCAATGCCGTTCGTTCCGGCTGCGTACCGGAACGAACATCAGTCCCTTCTGCCTGCTCTGCAGAAGGATTACCCGCTGCGGCTCCAGATCCCGCTGCGGCAGGCTGGACATTACCAGCCTTTGGAGTGTTGTCTGTCTTTAGTGCAGGGCCTGCATCAGCAGCACCCACTTCTCCATCCAGCGAAGCAGGAGCGGTCCCTGTTTGGCCAGCAAAGGCTGCAGCCGATGGTTCCGCTGCACCAGCAGATGTATTGACCGCCACTGCTGCAGCTTCGTTCCCGGCAGGCTGCATGGTTTTCACAATGCCACCAGAAGGCGTTCCGGGAACGTCAGCCCCTTCAATAGCCAATGCTGAATCGGATGCAGCCGCTGGCACCGCTGCTACATCCGTCCCACTTACTTTAACTGCAGCAACTTGATTTGCTGCAGTATTAACAGGAGCCGCCGAATTTCCGTTTCCGGGAATTTCTGCTGCCAAAGAAGTCGCAGCGCCTCCGTTCACAGGTGTTCCTGCTGCCGGAGGAGTCGCTGCTCCTGGAATAACAGCCGAGGCAGGCGGAGTGGAGGTATTCGGTGAAGCAGTATTTCCACCCGCAGCATCGTTTTCCTGCTGAGCCCATTGGCCGATCGCCGTTTCAAGCTGAGCTACAAGCTGATGCAGCTTAGGCCCGAACACCGCTTGCTGTAGACCTTTCACACTTTCCGCCGTGACAGGAAGTCCACGTTTTACCGAAATGACTGCCGCCTCCAGCCACTCTGACACCGGAATATTTGGCGGTTTAGCATTCATTACTGCATCCAGCTTCGCTGCTGTTTCCTTGGTCAGAGCGACGCCGCCAGATACCATAGCCTGAATGATTTCCTTTCCTGCCTTGGAATCTGTAAGTCCCAGCGATTCAAGTGCTTCCCCCATACTTTGCGGCGAAGCCAATGCTGCCTCACCGGAGGAGACCGGTTTTAATACGGGCAAGCCGCCTTCTCCCGGAGGAGCAACCTGCAAATTCAACGTTTGTCCAGGCTGCAGCGGTGTCTCCAGCTCCGCACGGACAGGAGTACCTTGAATCTGTACTACTGCCTCTTTACCGGAATCCGACACACTGAGCACCACACCGCGGACCACCTGCCCTTCCTTTAGCTCTACCGCCTTGGGCTCACCCGGTTTATTGTCTCCAAGTAATCCGCGAATCAAAGATCCGATGTTCATGCCTATCTCCCCTCCTTTCATATATATCTTTTCATTTATATCGGTATTATTAAGCTTTTTATAAGATAGCCCCTTGATCTAAGCTCCTCTTCAGTGCAGTTATCATAACAACTTATATAATAGGAAGCGTTGTATCTATCCGTCTCTTTCATCTTAAAACAATGTCAGTTCATCCGATAGAATTCTCCCCAGAAAACTGCGGCGGTGCATGGGAGTCGGTCCCAGAGCCAGGATCTGTTCTCTATGGAGTTTAGTCGCATAACCTTTATGTATTTTAATACCGTAATCCGGATATAACTCTTCCCACAGGCCTTCGCACAGCCGGTCACGTGTAACCTTGGCCACTATAGAAGCAGCGGCAATAGACTGGCTATTGGCATCCCCTTTGATAATCGCACGCTGTGGCAAGGGAAGATCTACCTTTTCTGCATCGATCAGCATATAGTCAGGAGTACTTCCCAGACCTTCTACCGCCTTTTTCATCGCCAGCCTGGAAGCCTGCTTGATATTGATCTCATCTATGACCATTGAGTCGACATGACCTACACTTACCGCCAACGCCTGCTCCATAATCTGCTCGAACAGGTTCTCCCGCTTCTTCGCTGTTAGCTTCTTAGAATCATCAACACCCTCTATAATGAGGCCTTCCGGTAAAATCACCGCAGCCGCTACCACATCGCCGAACAGACAGCCTCTTCCTACCTCATCAACGCCTGCTATTCTCCGGTAATCCTGCTCCCAGCATCCCTTTTCGTAGCTTAACATATCTATTGAACTCACTGTTCCTCCACCACCAATTCTAAATTCCCATTCCTTGTACAAGCCAGCTTATCATAAGAATACGCCCTGGTCATCCCACTTTTTGCTCAAAATACCCCTTCCAATTTCAGGACCATTCATTCACATATGCATAACAAAAAACCACCCCAATGACTCGGATGGTTCTTCCATTCCTCATGATTCTGTATTTAAGGTGTCTCCAGTGTAAACCGTCCCAGCTTCCCCGCCCGCAGATCATGCAGCAATAGGCGTGAAGCCTTCTCCAGGTCCACCCGGCCACCGCTGATTAGACAACCCCGTTTACGGCCGACAGCTTCCATAACAGCAACAATTTCGTCTGGATTCTCCAGATCCTCAGGAAGCTTCTCGATTCCAAAACGCTCCTGGAAGCTTGCCCCATAATCCTTGACCAGATACTTCACTGCAAAAAAAGCGATATCCTCAATATTCAGGATCTCTTCTTTGATCGCACCGGTTACCGCCAGACGGTAGCCTACATCCTGATCCTCGAATTTTGGCCACAGTATCCCTGGCGTGTCCAGAAGCTCCAGATTTCCACCCGTCTTAATCCATTGCTGTCCTTTGGTAACGCCCGGGCGGTCACCCGTTGCCGCGATGTTTTTGCCCGCCATCCGGTTAATGAGCGTAGATTTGCCCACATTAGGAATCCCGACGATCAACGCCCGGCTTGGACGCGGATTCATCCCTTTGGCAATCTGCCGGTCGATCTTCTCCTTCAGCAGCAGCTTAACCTGCTCAGGAATCTCCTTGATGCCCGTGCCAGTAGCCGCATCTACCGGATGCGCAACATGGCCCTCTGCCCTGAAATAGGCCAGCCATTTCCGTGTAGCTTCAGGGTCAGCCAAGTCCGCTTTATTCAGAATAATCAGTCTTGGCTTGTCCCGCAAAATATCGTCAATCATCGGATTGCGGCTGGATAGCGGCAGACGGGAATCGAGCAATTCTATACATACATCAATCAGCTTCAGCTTATCCTCGATTTGCCGCCTAGCCTTCGTCATATGACCAGGAAACCATTGAATGGCCATTGCCGTCACCTCCTTTGACTTCCGTCAACTTAATGTTTAATCATTGTAATATCTTTTACCGGCCAAAAGATCAGGTCTGCACGTCCGACAATATCGCTCAACGGCACATAGCCGATCATCCGGCTGTCCTTACTGTCGGAACGGTTATCCCCCATAACAAAGACATGCCCTTTCGGAACTGTTCCATCCGTAATGTCTTCGTTCGGGAAATTCGTGTTGTTGTACAATGTGTTATTATTATGTGCCTGGTCAATCGCACCTTTGATGTAAGTTTCATTTACCGGTTCGCCGTTCACAGTAACAACATCGCCTTCGACTTTTACGGTATCCCCAGCTACGCCGATTACACGTTTGATGAAATCCTTACCTTCAGATGGTACATGGAACACAATAACCTCACCCCGCTGAGGCGAGCGGATGTCATATAAGATTTCATTGACAATCACACGTTCACCGGTATGGAAATTCGGCCGCATAGAAGGTCCATCCACAATAAACGGCTTGAACAAAAGCCAGCGTATCAAAATCACCAGAATCAAAGCAATAGCGATTGCTTTAATCCATTCCAACACTTCATTTTTGGGCTTGCGGGGATTCTTGCCGTCAGGCTCCACAATTTCACCTTGTCCCTGCTGAAAATCCTGCTGCATAGTTCACCATCCTCTCTATATGCTACCCTCACTATACAACAAAAAAACTCCTGCCAAAAACTCCTCCACGAATACTCCGTCAGGAGGCCTTTTCGGAGAAGCTGATCCTAAGGCATATATGATCTATACTATATTAATAGAAGAATAAAGGAAAGGGGCTTGAAATCAAGCCCCTTTCCTTTGCCGCAATATTAGCGACGGATTTCTTTAATTCTTGCAGCTTTACCGCGCAGGTCACGAAGGTAATACAGCTTCGCACGACGCACTTTACCACGGCGAGCCACTTCGATTTTCTCGATCTTTGGCGAGTTGATTGGGAAAGTTCTTTCCACACCAACACCGTAAGAGATTTTACGAACCGTAAAAGTCTCACCAATTCCACCGCCGCGACGTTTGATTACAACGCCTTCGAACAACTGGATCCGTTCACGAGTTCCTTCGATAACTTTTACATGCACTTTCAAAGTATCACCCGGGCGAAAACTCGGGATATCTTTGCGAAGTTGCTCTTGCGTAATTGCTTGTAGGATATTCATTTAGGACTTCCTCCTTCCGTACAGGTGTTCTTGCCTCTTCCGGAGAGATCATTGCTCTCCCTCATTATCCGCAGAGGACCACCGTATTCCACACAACAGAAATAATATTATCATAAACCACCAGAAAAGACAACTTATTTTTCGAGATTCAGAGAGGCATCATATCCCGCTTCTTCGCCTTTACTTTGCAGTCCTTGCACAAGCCGACAACCGTCCCGTTATCCTGAGCATAGAAGATCAGCTTACCGTTTTTCTTTTTACAGGAAGAGCAAGGCTGTTCCTCAGTACTCTGCTTGGCTTTTCGGTGACGGTCCATAGAAATCACATTACTGGCAGTGCTGTTTTTCGGCCTTGAAGATTGTCTTCTTGGGCTGAAGTAACCAAAATATACAACCACACCAACTAACAACACAACTACAACTGCCGCATATTGCATCTGTATCATCCGCTCCCTTGACTGGTGTCAGTCTAATAGTAAACAGACCATCCCGGGCCTCACATGGCGACGATAACACTTCTCCAGCGCTGAAGCAAAGCTTAATCAAGCTGGCTGCAACAGCCCTATATCCAAATATATGTTAGCCGTTTGCTTCAGCCTCGCCAAAAACAATGACTTCACGTTCAAAACATCACTCACATTGTTTATTCTAGCATACCTCTTCAATGAAATGTAGCCGACCAAGGCATCCTAGACTTTAGTCCAGTACAGTAACCCGTCCCCGGCCTGTTTTTCAATTTTTTCCCATAAGATATAGTATGGATTATACATAAGCGACAAGCAATTACGGGAGGGTCTGAAATTGAAAAGAAATCATAATACAGCAATCATCGCGGCGGTCGCCGTTCTCTCTATTGCACTGCTATCCGGTTGCCGGGAGCTGCCAGGCAAAGAAGCTGCGGACCATCAGCTTGAACAGCGATTAAACGGAAATTTCCAGCAGGAAACCGTTGAGACAGTAAAGCAAGGTTTAGGCGAGGCGACCTTAGGTGTGGAGCAGGCTGTTCAGAATGGCGCTGCAAAGGTGGCTGAAGAAATAAAAACGGGCAGTTTGAGCAAAGAGCTCAATATTGCTAAAAAAGCCGATTCTGTATCAGCACTAGTTCTGGAGAATAGCGTTGGTGAAGTGAAGATCATTTCCGGGAACAGCGATTTCATCACCATTAAAGCAACAGTCATCACACACCCCGGTCATAATCAGGAGGCAGAACAGAAAATTCTAGACAGCGCAGAAGTTACAGTTCAAGCTGACGGCAATGAGCTTAAGGTATCCACGCATGCCATGAATGAGCCCCAAAAAGATCTATGGACCTGGGCCCAAAAGAAGTATGGCTCCTCCGATTTCAGCATCAATTATGAGATTCAGGTACCTTCAACTATGGATGAATACTATATCAGCAACAATGTCGGAGCAATTCGGCTGCATGGCCTGAATGGCACCTTCCACATAGACAGCAATGTAGGCGCAATAGTTCTCGAGGCTGTACAATTCAGCGGAAAATCAACAGTGAAATCCAATACGGGTAGCATCGAACTGGATATCCGAGGCATGGAGTCTGAAAGCTCGCTAATGGCAAGCAGCGATATCGGCAAAATAACTGCAGATCTCAACAGCGGACTCAAGTGCACCGTATCCACTAAAAGCGAGCTCGGTCAAATTACCGGAAGCGGATCCCGAAAAAGGGAAATGAATGGCGGCGGTCCACTCATCTCACTATCCACACAAATTGGTTCTATTACAGTTCAATAGCATATGAAATCAGTGGGGCTGAACCAGCCTCACTGTGACACACAAAAGAAGCCAGTCTCGCCTTGAGATTGGCTTCTTTTGTGTGTCTGGAACTAAATCAGTGCTATAGCCAGCAAAGTGAACAAGCTTAACGTCAGGATCTCACTGCCGTACCCGTAAAACCCGCCATAGTAATTTCCGTAAGGATTAAATGCCGATGTCTTCATTTTACCGTTGCCCTTTGTTTTCAAATATACATTATTTCTATCCACATTCACAATGATTCCTTCATGCCGCTTACCGTCTGTAGTCATGATGCGAACTCTTTTGTTCATACAATGTAGACAATTATAATAGGCTTCCACCTGAGAACCCCTCCTCATTCGTGATTCTGTATGGTATGCGGAGGGGGATAAGCCGGGAACGGCAGTAGCCGTGTGGCAGATAGCAATAAAAAAAATATCTGTGAAACAAAGTACTTGTGAACATTGTGTATCATTTTTGAGAAAAAGGAGTTATTATTATTATAATAGTCATAATTAGAGCGCTTACGAAGGATGGACAAATTTAATTTTATCAGAGGAGGCAATTCTCATGAGTGCAGCTGGCAAAAGATTTATCAATGAAGGGGTGCTTCGTATCGCCTGGTTCATCATCTTTGCATCGCTTACCTATACTGTACGGAATTACACATGGGTGGTCGTATTATTTTCGGTAGTAGCTATCTATGCGCTCGGTTCGGGTATTGTGATGCTTGCCAAAGATCGCCGGAACCACCGCGATCACGGTTCTAGGGTTTGAGCCACGGATAACCTCCATATTCTTCCTTAACACTTCCTCTGGACCTTTGGTTCAGCAGGGAGTGTTTTTTATTGCAGTCACAAGCTTACTACGAGCACATCAAAAAGAATCACGTCGCTTCGGTATCTTAACCAGCTGAACGTGATTCTCTTTGTCTTAATGATATCCAGTTGATCGGAGTAACAGGATTTGAACCTGCGACCTCACCCACCCCAAGGGTGCGCGCTACCAGGCTGCGCTATACCCCGACGCATATGTATTGCTGCCCCTTGTTCAATATACGCATTCAACGCAATAGTAGAACTGAAGCGCCGCTGATTTTTACCTTCATTTTATGTATACCGCAGATTCATAATAGTTTCAAGTGGAATTTTCCAAATCTCTAAACTATTTTTTTCTTAAAATTCATGGTTTTTTCGCAGCAGCTATGCTATACTCTTGGCACAAGGAAAGGAGGTGCGTTCACATCAATCATGACATGTTGAACGTATCCCTTACCCGGACCAACGGCTGAAGTTCTGGCCCTGGTGGCGCGGGATACGGATCAAAGTTTTAACTAGCGCCTCGGGTAAAGAGACCGTCTTCGGACGGTCTTTTTTATATTTCAAATCTCTTTATGCCATGCCTTTGATCCCGATATAAAAAACCACTACTCCGGCAGGTCAGCTGAGGTAGTGGTTTTTATTCATACTATATTGGTCTTATGATTTACGATTGGTATAGAAATCGATAATATCATTTACTGTGCGGAGCGGCTCCGCTTCCTTGTGGACAGTGTCCACGTCTGGCTTGAATTCTTCACGCGTATTCGTAGTCACTAATGTTCATTCCTTTCGATAGTTGAAATAGCTGCTTCATTTCCGTCGCCTCTACTAATTACCCAAAAAACAGGATTGTAACGCACATCCGCTCGCATTTTTTTTAGATATTCTATGGGTCTCATTTTCCTTTCAGCTTTTGCATAGATTTGTATTGCAGAACAAACACAACAAAAAACGCCTCATCAACATAGTATATGTTAACGAGACGTCAAATATTCCATTTTATAGTAAATATCCACTAAAGTGTATTACTGCTCGATCTCTTCAGTCGTTCCAGAGCAGTCTTATCCTTCACCGTCAACTCAGCTGTCTCTAACAGGTCCGGCCTGCGTTCCAAAGTACGCTGTAGTGCCTGTTCACGCCGCCATACTTCGATGTTCGCATGATGTCCACTGAGCAGAATGTCCGGTACCTTCCACCCTCTAAATTCAGCCGGACGGGTATAATGCGGATACTCCAGCAGACCGGTACTGAACGAATCAGTCACCGCAGAGGTCTCATTGCCCAGCGCCCCAGGCTGCAGCCTCACAATCGAATCGATCACTGTAAGCGCAGGAAGCTCCCCCCCGGTAAGTACGTAGTCTCCGATCGACAATTCATCCGTCACCAGATGCTCTCTGATCCGCTCATCGTAGCCTTCATAATGACCGCAGATAAAAATAAGATGCTCTTCCTGTGCCAATTCCTCTGCCATCTGCTGAGTATACGTCTGGCCCTGAGGGCACATCAAAATGATGCGCGGTTTCTCCTGATTTCCTGGTACAGCAAGCACATGCTCCACAGCAGCAAAGATAGGGTCTGGCTTCAACACCATCCCACCTCCACCACCATATGGCGTATCATCCACGCTGTTATGCTTATTTCCGGAGAAGTCACGGAAGTTAACTGCATTCAGTGAGACGATCCCTTTTTCTCGTGCTTTGCCTAGAATGCTAGTGCCGAATACACCTTCACACATTTCAGGAAAAAGCGTCAGCACATCAATCCGCATCATGGCAGCAGCCCTTCCATCAAGTGCACCTTAATTTTCTTGGCCTGAATATCCACATCTAGTACCACATCGTTGATCACCGGAATCAGGATTTCGGGACCTTTAGCCGGCTTTACCACCCATACATCATTGGCACCAGGCTGAAGAATTTCAGTAATTTGGCCGAGAGGTTGACTGTCGTCCACATCGGTATACACCTCACAGCCGACAATCTGGTGGAAGTAGTATTCATTCTCTGGCAGCTCCACCAAATCGTCACTCGGAACCTTCAGCATGCTTCCTTTATATTTCTCGACCTGATTAATGTTGGTGTATCCCTCCAGCTTGGCAATATACATTCCTTTATGCTCTCTTGCGGTTTCCACGGTTACCTCGAATTTTGGGCTTCCATCGGCGGGAACCACAAGCAGTTTTTTACCCGGTGCAAATCGGACTTCCGGAAAATCGGTAGAGGATAATATTTTGATCTCCCCGCGAATTCCATGTGTATTGACCAGCTTGCCTACATTCAGTTCTTCCGTCATCTGATCCTCTCCTTACTTATAATTTGTGCTGTATGTTCCTGCTTATATATTTCAACAAAAAGGAGCCGGGATATACTATCCCTAGCCCCTCATTGAACGCATTCTTTAAGATAAAATATCCACGGTAACGCGTTTATCGCTCTTGACTGCTGCAGATGTGACCACGGTACGGAACGCTTTGGCGATCCTGCCCTGCTTGCCGATGACCTTGCCGACATCATCTGGATGCACAGAAAGCTCATAGACAATCAGGTGTTCCTTCTCCACAGTCCGTACAGCCACATCCTCTGGATGATCCACTAAAGCCTTAGCAATAACTCCAACTAATTCTTCCATAGAGGACCCTCGCAATCAGTCATTATTTCTGTTGCTTCAGCTCATGGAACTTCTTCATCACGCCTGCTTTGGAAAGCAGATTGCGGACGGTATCAGATGCCTGCGCACCTGTTTGAAGCCATTTAAGAGCTTTTTCCTCATCGATCTTAACTACTGCCGGTACTTCAATCGGATTATAATAACCGATTTCCTCGATAAAACGACCGTCACGAGGGGACCGGGAATCGGAAACCACTACACGATAGAAAGGCGCTTTATGTGCACCCATTCTTTTCAGACGAATACGTACTGCCACGAAATTCACCTCCTTATAAGAATATCGTAAATTTCACAATCTGTTTGAGAAACCTTTTTCGATCCCTCCCAAAC
>NZ_LVWH01000008.1:0-16932 GCF_001909045.1 Paenibacillus sp. P3E
ACAATATATTATCCGAAATTTCAGCAGGGATGTTTAAAGTATTAAAATTTGAAGATGTTGTGGGAACATCAAGAATAATGTATGATCCTGCTAGCAAATTCACCGTTATTTTATCAATAGTTGATAATATCGTAATAACCACATATATTGACAATGATAATACTATGCCAAATAGAGTTAAAGCCGGTCGTTGGAAACCTTCATCTTTTACTTACAGATAAAATTCCAAAATTTTGTTTAAACCGCTTGCTTTATTGCATGATTTTTGAGAGTAGTTGTGACGTTTTTCTTAGTTGCTACCACAACAACGTCATCTGAACTTTTAGCAAGAACTTTAAAGACAATGCCAGATTTGGTCCAATTCCTCATTCGTACCTTAGCCGGGGCTCTTATCAAAATAGATAACTGGAAAAAAACACCAAAAATCCCTTAGTCTCGTAATATGTAGGATCTCTGACGTTGATCCGAACGATATAGACGAGTGGAAGATAAACCAGGATAATCGGTAATGTGGCTTTGGATTAAAGTTCGATAATTTATGTGAAATTTAGGAGTGAAGAAATGAATAATTTTTATACAGCATTAACTTATGTGAATAAAAAGATTTATGAGTCGAATCACTTAACTGTAAAGTCAGTTCAAGAAGAAAAGCAAAATTCTAAGTATGGTGCTGGTACATTTCAATTATCTTCTAAAACAGTTCGATTCAGAGTTTCGAATATTACCCCTACCAAAGTAGGGCAGTTTGTTGCATTTTGGGAAAAGGACGAAAATAATCAAAATCAACCTTACTTATATGAGGAAGCCCCTGATTTATTAGTGATAACTAGCTTTAAAAATGAAAATGAGTTTGGGCAATTTATTTTTCCAAAAGAAATTCTTTTAAAACAGAACATTCTTAGGTCTACTTCAACAAGGGGCAAAATGGCAATAAGAGTTTATCCTAGCTGGGATAGTCCGAGTAGTAAACAAGCGATAAAAACTCAAAAATGGCAGTTACCCTACTTTGTTGATATGTGTATTCCGAATCAAATCCCCTTAGAAAAAGTAATAAAACTGTATACTCTTTAATCCTCCGCAATTCGGACGCGATTGTTGAAAATCATACCCAGAAAATAATCAAACATTATAAAAACTTCACGCCTGTTAACAAGAAAAGAATCCGTTTGATTATACATCCCTCGTTCTACAATCTGTTCGAATAGAGCCTCGCCTGCACCGTTTATATACGTCACAATGCCGTAGCTTTCAGATGGTAAGGATAATCCTGCCAGTATCTCCTTGCGGCGTAGCAGCGGCAATCAAGTGAGATCCTGACCTTTATACATCAAGATATCAAAGATACCGTAATAGGCCGGCAGGGTGGTTGTGAGCTTTATTATCTTGTCTTCCCGTCGGGTCTGAAAACGTCTCATGACAGCCTCGGAATCTGATACACCGTGGCTGGATCTACGCAGGCGACCTCACCGTCCAGGATCACATCGTCAGAAAGGGGAATCTGTAGTTCGGGGTACTGCCGAGTGCATTCGTGATTGTGGCGGGTATAAAGCCGTACCTTGCCGTCCTGCTGCGAGTAGATTAGCCGATGGCCGTCTATCTTTGGTTCAAATATATAATTACTGTTGCTGAATGGACCAGCAGCGGTTTGTAATAACATAGGGGATATAAACATAAAAAAACCTCCTCTATCCAATTATAGCGTTTGGCTATAAAGGATAGAGGAGGTAAGTGTTGGAATAGATTTATTTTGCTGTATATTCACTTACTTCAAAGGTGAGGATTTTATCGAAGATCACGTATTCGGTACGTTTAGCAAATGGACCTTTGTTGTTGCTATGTTTGTCAATTGCGAACTTGGCAGGACCTGTTCCGGCATCTTTAGCATCATACCATTTCAAGAATGCGTTCACCTCTTCTATTGAGAGGTCATATTCTTTCTCGATACCAGTTGTTAAAGTGATGGTGAGAATAGCGCGACTCCCAGTAGGTTCTGGTCCTGGATCAGGGTCGGTGTTTCCCTTTTCAAGTATATACTCATAGACATCAGGCGTTTGTGCTACTCTACCTCCTATTGAATACAGTCTTCCATTTAATATTCCGAGGCCCAAGCCTTCCCTTGGATTAGGTAAGGCGGGCATACTGGTCCATGTTTCTGTAGAAGGAGAAAATATAAACGATCCAAAATAACCAATAAAATAAAAGTTACCTTTATACGTTATTGATCCATAATTCCCTATATTTAATGAAGGTGAAACTGCAGAACTAGTCGTCCAAGTGTCTGAACCTGGTTCGTATACTTCTATTATATTGGTTTCTTTTGATTGGGGAGTAAACCCACCAACAATATAAATCTTATCATTAAAAATACCTATGCCATATTGACTTCTAGCTGTAGGTATATTTGTCTTCTTAGTCCACAAATTAGTTGCTGGATTGTATTCTTCCACTACCGACGTTGTAACACCGTTACTACCTGTCATCCCACCAACCACATATATTCTGCCTTTAACAGTTGCAGCTCCCATAGCCATTCTGGCTGTAGGCATCTCAGCCTTTACAGTCCATACATCATTGGTAGGGTCATATTCTTCAACAGAATTAAGAAAAGTATAGGGGATATTGTTGCCTAAGCTTTGAAATCCACCAAAAACATAAATCTTGCCGTTTGACTCTGCTAGCGCAAAGTGCTCTCTTTTGACGTGCATGCTTGCTTTTGGAATCCAAGTATCATTTTTAGGATCGTATTTATATACTTTGTCTGAAGTGGAACCTAACGACGACGAAAGACCGCCTATGCGATACATTTCTCCATTAACTGTGATGACACCCAAGTTTGTACTATCTTCAGATAACGGTTTTTTTGTTACCCATTGCGCTTCATCTGCAAGGACGTATCTTGGATCAAAAACTAGGGCGAGTAAAACAATTAATAAAACAGATTTTAAGTATTTCATTTGGTACACTCCTCATTATGTATTGTCGCTATTGACTTTACAAAACATAACAAGGATTGTCTAAACATATATGTCTATATATGTAATAAAGTGAGTGAAGGATGTTATTTTCTTTTTTTTATGCCAATTGTTTGATTCTAGTTGAAACAAAAGCCCTGTCAACCATAAGTGGTCGACGGGGCTCGTTTTTGTTTATTCTGTTGCTGTGTACTCACTTACTTCATAGGTAAGGATTTTATCAAAGACAACATAATCTTTACGTTTTTTAAAGGGGCCTTTATTGTTTGTGTGCTTGTCAATTGCATACATGCCAGGACCTCTGCCTGCATCTCGAGCATCAAACCAAGTTAGAAATGAATTAACTTCAGCGATGGGGAGATCGTACTGCTTTTCTGTGCCGTTAATCATTGTAATCGTAAGAATAGCTCGGTCACCATCTGGTTGTTCAGGTGTTACCGTTGGCTTTGGAGTCGGTGTTGCTGATGGCGTTGTTGTCGCTGACGGTGTTGGAGTTGGTACCGGTGTAGCGCTTGGTGTTGGTGTAGCTGTTGGTGTTGGCGTTGGCGTAGCTGTAGGAGTAACAGGATCATCAGTGAATACTTCTAATTCATAAATTCTATAAGTACCTAAATTAGAGATAAGATAAATTGTCCTAGCATCTGGCAAAGATAGAGCGGTTTTTGGCATATCACCACCAACTGCAGAACCTAATATACCGTTAATAGTACTTGTATTTTTTTTATAATTAAGATATAAATATGTGCCTTCACTAGTTTTCAACTGGAAATGAGTAATATTTTTATCCGTTGGAAAAGTAAAGTAAACATATGTCCCAGCCGAAATGTCTATATATGTTGATAAATCACCATCCGTCAAAAGATTAGTAGCAGTACCGCCGGTAAGAGTATTTGAGGTTGTAATATACATGGTTTTACCACTCAACAAACCACCTGTATAAGCAAATGCGGGCGAATAAGATGGTACCAAGGTAATCAGTAGAAACATAACAATTGAGGAAAGAATTAATTTGAACTTTTTGGGCACTTGAATATTCCACCTTTGTAATAAGATGAGATAAGAGTAATCGATAGGGATAATCATGTCTAAACATTTATGTCTATATCTGCAATAAAGTGAGCGACGAAGTCAAATGTTTTCTTTTTTATCCTAGTCAATGAATAAACAAACGTTTCTATTTTATCGGAGGCGATTAATCATGAAAATGAGCATCGGCCAAACCATCGAAATTATATATCTGGACAAAGCGAGGAAGATTACGTAGCGGAAAATCGAAGTGAGCGGCATCCGTGACGGACGTATCCGGGCAACCTGCCTGACTACTGGAACACCCCGTATATTTCTTGCAGCTAACATCTTGTCTTGGCAATTGGTGCAGGACCGGCGGCATGCTTGATGTACCCCGCGTAAGCTGCTGCGGATCATATCACAGTTCCGTTATCATTTCAGACGGATGCCCAACATTAAGGAGCTGGGGCGATTGAGCGGGCGACGGCCTGCGGGGATTATCAAGGCATTTAAAGTCCTGGCCGTCGAAAATTACATACAATGGAGCGTATCCAATCCTATCCAGACGGCAGTCATCCTTGAAGGCTGGGAACGTAACGTGCCGTATGATACCTCGCTGGAACGGGGCGTTCAAAACGGCAGAGAGGGGAATAACATTGATTATTGGCTATACCATTAAGGAGGGGTCACAGTGACCTAACTGGAGGGGAATGAGCGGTGAAAACCAAAATGATTATGACCCAGCTGTTGAGCAGTACGACGTAGAAGCAGCGCCACACTGTAAATAAATTATTAACAATTGAAGAGTGGTCAATGGTATGCGGCCTCATTTTGCTCCTTACATAGATACAATGGTTGGCAAGAGCCTAAAGGAGATTGAGCACTCCAGCAACATCCTTAAACGGGCCTATATGGCAGGTCAAGCCATCCAGCCCCGGATAATGCAAGATACATATCAATATGAAAAAGGCTAAAGCAACGGAATATCAGGGTATTTGGCGGATGAACAAGAGGAATTCCTGGTTTATCATAAAATATTTTGCCGTGGAAATCAGGAACGGTTTGGCATGACACGTGATGTGATGTGATGCGTACCGAAATTAGCTTAAGGCTAACTCAGTATACTGCCGATCTTGGAGGTATGCTAAAAGATTAATTCAATTGAGTAGTCCCTTGTTATTTATTGCGAGGCCTTCTCCAGTGTTCCCTGCTGGAAGCAATGAGATTGACGGGAAGGGTGCCTTAGATTTAACATATAGTTGAGAGAACTATATAGAAGAGATTTAGATTCCACCTATAATCAGATAGAGAAGGAGCCGTGGGAAATCACGTAAAAATCACATTTGTGCTTAAAATAGCTTAAAGAGGTTGTTATAGAAAAGGCCAAAAACATCAACGTTAGGACATAATAAGGTGGAGATTAGCCACGATTTTACTTCATTGATGTAATGGCTAAATCCGTGCTATAATAGCAGGAAAGTTTCTCTAAGGTCTTGAATATACTTCTGAACAATCTAATTGAACCATTGGGGGTACGTCATATGAACAAGTCCATTAACATCCAAGATACGTTCTTGAACCAACTGCGTAAAGAGAATATCCCTGCTACAGTATATTTGACCAACGGCTTTCAAATCCGGGGAATCATCAAAGCCTTCGACAACTTCACAATTGTCATCGACAGTGACGGCCGCCAGCAGATGGTGTACAAGCATGCGATTTCCACCTTTACACCACAGCGCAGCGTATCACTTATGCAGGACAATGGAAGCGAAGAATAAGATTTTACAGTCTTAAAGCGAAACCTTTTTGTTTATAAATCGTTTGAATAGAGAGTGCGAGAGAGCAACCTGTGAAGGTTGTTCTTTTCATTCGTGCACTTCATTACAGGAAAGTTCCGAGAGGGAGTCAGGAGGCAGCATGTCCAGAGACGAGATATCCAGGACGAACCGCAATAGAGACAGAGGAAGCCAGTCATCGAACTCAAATTCAAATTCTAAAGGTAAACCTAAGAAAAAGAAAAAGTTTTTAACCAAGAAGTGTGTGCTATGGACGTTGTTCTTTGCCACGGCGTTGGCGATTTTTTGTGCGTTGGGCGGTTACCTGTTCATTATGTTGAACGGGCAGAAGCTCCTGAGTGAAAACCAGGACAAATTATCGATTCATGAGACTACAAAGATTTATGACCGCAACGCAAATTTGATCGGCGAGCTGGCACTGGAGAAGAGTGAACCCGTGGAGCATGAGGATATTCCGAAGTTACTGATCGATGCGTTTGTGGCCACGGAGGATAAGCGTTTTTTTGAACACAGCGGCGTCGATCTCTGGTCGATCGGCCGAGCAGCTGTCAAGGATATAGCGGCCCGCAGTATGGTCGAAGGCGGGAGCACGATCACCCAACAACTGGCGAAGAACATCTTCCTGACACGGGACAAGACGTTTTTCCGGAAAGCGACTGAGGTTTCCATTGCCGTGGCTCTGGAGAACGAAAAAACCAAAGATGAAATTATTACGATGTATTTGAACCGCATCAACTTTGGCGGCACGATTTACGGGATCAAAGCGGCATCTATCCGTTATTTTGGTCAAAGTGATCTCAACAAACTCGACGTTTGGCAGATCGCCACCCTTGCCGCGATGCCGAAGGGGCCTTCCCGCTATAACCCGCTGCGTAATCCAGAGCTCTCGAAAGAACGTCGTGGTGTAGTACTCCAGCTGATGTATGAGCAGGGCTATATCACGAAGGAGCAGATGGACGAGGCGAAAGTGGTGGATTACAACTATAAACCGCCGGAAAGCAAACAACGGTACCAGGCCTTTATTGATTATGCTGTTGATGAAGCGGAAGAAAAATTCGGATTGACTGAAGATGATTTGAATATCGGCGGTTACAAAATCTACACGACCATGGACAAACATGCCCAGGAGACGGTAGAAAATGCTTTTGCCGACAGCGATAATTTTGAAAAGAGCGTCGACGATCAACTGGTACAGGGCTCGATGACAATCATCAACCAGGAGAATGGCAGCATTGTGGCGCTTCTTGGCGGACGGAATTATGAGAAAAAAGGCTATAGCCGGGTGGACGGCAGCCGCCGCTCACCGGGTTCATCCTTCAAGCCGCTGGTATCCTACGCACCTGCGCTGGAATCCGGGAAGTTCACGAATGATTCCATGCTCAGCAACGAGAAGCAGTGCTTTGGCACCTATTGTCCGAATAACCTGCACGGTTATTCAAAGACGATCAGCATGACAGAAGCCCTGACGAAGTCGGAGAATATCCCGGCGGTATGGCTGTTGAACGAAATCGGTGTGAATACAGGGTTCCAATTTGCCAAAAAGCTCGGGATTAACCTAAAGGATGAGGACAAAAACCTTTCCTTGGCTCTAGGCGGGATGAGCGAGGGCACGAACACCATGGAAATGGCTCAGGCCTACAGTGCCTTTGCCAATGGCGGTGATCTGCGTGAGGCATATTCGATTAAATCGATTACGAATAGCGATGGAGACACCGTCTATAAGGCCAATACCAAGCCTGAACGGGTGATGAGTGAGGATACGGCCTACCAGATGACTGAAATGATGCAGAAGGTTGTAGAAGACGGGACGGGGAAAAAAGCCAGAATCAACCGTCCTGTAGCTGGTAAAACCGGTACAACACAAAGCGGATACGAGGGTATCAGCTCGAACAGAGATGTATGGTTTGTCGGATATACTCCGGAATGGACCGCTGCAGTTTGGATGGGCTATGACAAACCAAGCAAAACCCATCTGTTGAAGAACAGCAGTCCGCTAGCTGCTGCATTCTGGGGCAAAGTGATGGAGGAAGCACTGAAGGGCGTACCTAATAAGTCGTTCCCGAAACCTGAAGGCGTGAGTGACCCTGAACCAACGGCAACACCGGAAACGGCGCAGCCTGTAGGCGGTCTGAAGGCAGCTTATGACGCTTCTACGATGACGGTCAACCTTAGCTGGGAGCCTGCACCGGTAAAAGGTGTGGAATACCGGATTTACCGCCGTGAGACGTCGGAAGCAGAGTTCAGCCCGCTGCTGAATACGGTCTCGTCCAGTGTCGGAGATATCAGTGCGATGCCTGGATTGACCTACGAATATTACGTCACGGCTTATTATCCGGAACTGGATGTGGAGAGCGAGCCTTCTGCTACCGTCACTGTTGAGGTTCAGGATGAGCCGCCGACACAGGAGCCGGAAGCGACGATAGATCCGAACCTTCCAACAGATGAGACGGGCAATGGCGGTAATAACGGCAATGGCCAAGACAATGGCAATCCTAATGGAAACAACGGGAACGGTAATGGGAATGGTGCAGGAAACGGAGAAAATCCCGGTAACGGAAATGGCAACGGCGGAGGTGCACCATCCGATTCTCCCCAAGCCACGTCCACTCCGCCACCAGTTACTACAGCTCCTACCGATCCTGCTGTAACCACTGGAGCAGGCGGCAATGCCGGTACAGAGGGTGGTGCGGTTCCTACCACCGACCCGGCTGCAGGATTAGCGAATGAGGGTAGTGTTCCGCAGTAGATTTTGCTAATTCTATAATGTATGATCCAACTGCCCCGGCAGCTGAGAATCTCGCCTATGAAGCAGAGATTCCGGCTGACGGGGTTTTTGTCTTGTTTTTGATCAATAACGGCTACCGGAATTTCAAGGGATGTTTTGAGTGTATCTTGCAAATGTGTTAAGCTGAATACACCATTTCTTGAGAGGGTCATTCATATGAAACGTAAATTCGGAGACCGGGCCAACTGGCGCCGGATTACGCGCCGCCATTTTGCCTGCCGCTATGTAGAGAGCCGGGAATTCAGCGGATACATCACACTATATACGATTTATGGGTTGAAGGAACCGCTATGGAAGAGCTACGGCAAGCATACATACCGTATAGCAGACAAAGGGTACTCATGGCTGCAGTATTTTCCAAAAGACAGCCATTATATTGTGACGGCTATGTTCGACGAACGGCAAAACATCGTACAGTGGTATATTGATACCTGCAAAGTACAAGGAGTCACCGACCAGGGGGTGCCGTGGTTCGATGATCTTTATCTGGATGTAGTGGTGCTGTGGAACGGAGAGGTGTTTCTGCTCGATGAAGACGAGCTGGAGGAGGCGCTGGAACGGGAGGACATTACAGACAGCGACTATAATTTAGCCTGGGCTACAGCAAACAATATTCTTCGCAGCATAGATGCTCATGCTTTTCCCTATTTTTCCCTCTCCTTGAAGCATCGTGCCGAATTGTTCCATCACGGAGAATTCAGGAGGAAATAACAATGGATTGGTATGTCTATCAAAGAGGCTCTTCCCCGATACGCAAGGTATCCCGCAAAGGACAACGTTTTCGGCTGAAACGAAATCTGTTCATTCTTCTGGTCATTTGTGCCGTTGCTGGACTTCTATGGTGTGCGTCGGTCCTAGGCAGAATCAACAGTGGCGTCACGACGAATCCGATGCAGAAAGCAGATGCTGGCATTATTCTAGGTATGGCCATGTGGGGAGATGAACCTAGTCCAGGACTAAAGGAACGGCTTGACTATGGGCTTGGACTCTACCGGGAAGGCAAGTTCACCCGTTTTATCGTGTCCGGTGGTCTGGATAAGGCTGACTATAAATATACTGAGGCCGAAGGAATGAAGAACTACCTGGTAGGGAAGGGTGTGCCTGAGAGGGCTATCCTTTTGGAAAACAAGTCTACCAGCACTTATGAGAATCTCCAGTTCAGTCAAAGGGTTATGCAATCAGAAGGATTAAAGACAGCTATTATTATTACGCATACATTTCATGGCCAGCGCGCATTTGAAATTGCCAAAGAGCTGAATTATTCCCGTCCTGAACTGGGATTGACCGATTCCAAGGTCATGTCGATGTTCAAATACAAAACCCGTGAGATTCTGGCTTATACGAAATGGAAGATGCAGCAACTTTTTCTGTGAAAAAGCAATCCCCATGCCAGACTGCCGTTATCTGATCAGTTAATTTGTCCTTAAGTTCCTGAAACTGCTAATAAGACCTCGTGAACCGGAATAGACTTGATAAAGGATATAGAAAAAGTCAGCCCTGGATAATGAGGTGAACTAGGTGAACGGACGCGTAGCGGCGGCAAATGGACGGGAGGAAGGCAGACCGTCACGTCAAATTAATATTGTGCTGCGGAATCAGGAGACGCCAGCAGTGGCCCACGCTGCTGCAGACAGTATCGCTCAGGCTGCGGTCCCCAAAAATAATGGACACAGCGAATTGTTTCAGGAGCTCAGCCGGGAGCTGGACGCACTCGTAGGCCTGGATAATATCAAGGAACTGGTGTTCGAGATATATGCACTGCTTCAGATTGCGCGGATGCGCAGTGATGCGGGACTTGCCAGCGGGAGTCAGGCCTATCATATGGTCTTCAAAGGTAATCCTGGAACCGGAAAGACTACAGTAGCCAGGATTGTCGCCAAGCTGTTTCAGCGGATGGGCGTTCTGAGCAAAGGCCATCTGATTGAAGTAGAGAGAGCGGATCTTGTAGGCGAATATATCGGACACACAGCCCAGAAGACAAGAGACCTGGTGAAAAAGGCGCTCGGAGGCATACTTTTTATTGATGAAGCTTACAGTCTAGCCCGTGGCGGAGATAAGGATTTTGGCAAAGAAGCGATTGACACTCTGGTTAAATCCATGGAGGATCACCGCAGTCAATTTGTGCTGATTCTAGCCGGTTATTCCAGCGAGATCGATTATTTCCTAATGAGTAATCCCGGTCTGCCCTCCAGATTTCCTATTCAGGTGGAATTTCCGGACTACACTATAGACCAATTGCTGCAGATTGCTGAACTGATGTCCAAAGAGCGCGATTATATTCTGATGCCTCAGGCCATACTCAAACTAAAGCAGCATCTGCTGCTGGAGAAGACGGAGAGTCTCCATGCCTTCAGCAATGCGCGGTATGTCCGCAACTCTATTGAAAAGGCTGTACGTGCCCAAGCGGTTCGGCTCCTGAATCAATATGAGAGCAACAGCCCGGGAAAGCAGGAACTGATGACACTCCGCATCGAAGACTTCAAATTGTAGGGACAATATACACCACGGATGATACACAACTTATGTGTACAAGGACAAGGAGCATGACATTCATGGCAATCACCACCCACGATACAGAAACAGAAGTACAGGACCGGGCTATTCTGGTAAGTCTGGTTACTGACAAAATCAAGCGCACAGGCATCGACCCCGAGCTGTCTCTTCAGGAGCTGGTTCAGTTGGCAGAGACTGCCGGAGTGCTGGTGCTCGACGTGCTGCGCCAGAACAAGGAGACTCCCGATTCCAAGTGGTTTATCGGCAAGGGGAAGGTAGAAGAGCTGCGGATGGCCGCTGATGGTCTCGGGGCGAATACGGCTATCTTTGACCAAGAGCTTTCCGGAGCACAAGTACGTAATCTCGAGGAAGCTCTGGATCTAAAAATCATTGATCGAACCCAGTTGATCCTGGATATTTTCGCTGGCCGGGCCAAAACACGTGAAGGCATCATTCAAGTAGAGCTGGCACAGCTCTCTTATTTGCTGCCCCGTTTATCCGGCCATGGTAAGAATCTGTCCAGGCTTGGCGGGGGAATCGGAACCAGAGGTCCGGGCGAAAGCAAGCTGGAAACAGACCGCCGTCATATCCGTGACCGGATCACTGAACTGAAACGCCAGCTGGACGAAGTAGTCAAGACGCGTGAACTTCACCGGGAACGGCGCCGCAAGAGCGGCGCTGTCCAGGTTGCGCTGGTCGGTTATACCAATGCCGGGAAGTCTACACTCTTGAAGCAGCTTACCGATGCGGATGTCTATATTGAAAATCAGCTGTTTGCTACCCTCGACCCTACTTCACGTGTTCTTCAGCTGCCTGCAGGCAAAGAAGTCGTCTTGACTGACACCGTAGGATTCATTCAGAACTTGCCGCATGATTTGGTAGCCTCCTTCCGTGCAACTCTAGAGGAGGTCAATGAAGCCAATCTGGTACTGCATGTGGTGGATGCTTCTTCTCCCATGAGGCAGGAGCAGATGGATGTAGTGCAATCTATTCTCCAGGACCTTGGGGCTGCCGGGAAACCGCAAATTGTACTCTTCAACAAAAGTGACATTTGCCAGCCTGAACAACTGCAGATGCTGCCTTCGGGTCCTGGCTATCTGAAGATCAGCGCCTTTAACCCGGAAGATCTGACCCGGATCACAGAAGTTATAGTCGATGAGCTTGCCGGCGATACACTAACCTTCCGTATCCCCGGAGACCGAGGAGATCTCTCATCGCTGCTCTACCGTGTAGGAGAGGTGCTTGAGCAGAGCTTTGAAGAAAATGATGTGCTGTACAACGTGCGTCTCAATAAAGAGGATTACGGAAAATGGAGTTACAAGCTTGCGGAATACGTAGAGCAGGAGTAGCCGGAATTAGGTGAATTCAAGGCATGACTTCGGAAACGGCGGATATCCAGCCGTTTCTTCTTGCTGGTCAAAACTGTTTATGAGCAAAGTAATAGATTGAAATAAGGAGAGAACAAAAGGTATGGCAGTTTTTGCAGAGGATATCATACAGGCGGCAGAGGCCGCAGAGCTCGAAATTGAAAGTGCAGTGAAGGTACTTGACCGGATTGTGGATCATAATCAGTGGAAGGTGATCGAAGCCTTTCAGCGGCAGCAGGTGAGTGATTTCCATTTTGCCGGCTCTACCGGATATGCCTATAACGATCGCGGGAGAGAAGTGCTGGATTTGGTCTATGCTGACGTGTTCGGGGCCGAAGCGGCGCTGGTACGCCCGCATTTCGCCTCCGGTACACATACAATCTCAACCGCACTCTTTGGTGTACTGCGGCCCGGAGATGAACTGCTGTATATTACGGGACGTCCTTATGATACGTTGCACAAGGTAGTCGGCAAACCGGGAGACGGGACAGGCTCGCTGGCCGATTTCGGAATTGGATATCGTGAAACGGCGTTAACGGCTGAAGGGAAGATCGATTGGGAAGAGGTAAAACTGGCTGTCAACGAAAAGACCAAAGTTATCGGTATTCAGCGTTCACGCGGTTATGACTGGCGTTCTTCATTCACAGTTGCTGAAATCGGCGAAATGGTGGAACGGGTCAAATCAATCAAACCTGACGTCATTGTATTTGTGGATAACTGCTATGGCGAATTCACGGAAAAGCTTGAGCCGCCTCAGGTTGGGGCTGATCTCGTAGCGGGTTCGCTCATTAAAAATCCCGGTGGTGGAATCGCGGAAACCGGCGGGTACATCTGCGGCCGTCAAGATCTTGTGGAATTGGCAGCATACCGGCTAACTGCGCCGGGGATTGGCGGGGAAGTAGGTGCCATGCTGGGAACGACACGCGGGCTCTACCAGGGACTGTTTATGGCCCCGCATACCGTTGGTCAAGCTGTCAAAGGCAGTATCTTTGCAGCTGCCGTGTTTCAGCGTTGCGGCTTTACAACTAAGCCGGCATGGCATGAGCCGCGTACGGATCTGATCCAGGCGGTGGCTTTTGATGGACCAGAGCATTTGATTGCCTTTGTACAGGGCATTCAGCGTGCTGCGGCTGTAGACAGTCATGTGGTTCCCGAACCGTGGGATATGCCCGGTTATGAGCATCCTGTGATCATGGCGGCAGGTACCTTCATACAGGGTGGCAGCTTGGAGTTATCAGCAGATGCCCCCATACGGGCTCCGTATATCGGATATATGCAAGGCGGATTAACTTATTCTCATGTAAAGTTCGGAGTTTTGATGGCACTGCAGAGTATGAGAGAACATAAATTACTGTAAAAATTACACAATTTAGATTTACATAATCCCCCAAATCTAATATGCTTGAATCAGTGTTCGGGCAGACATGAAGAATCCCTACTTCAATCCTGGTGGGGGTTTTCATTTTATACATAAGAAAGAAGAGGTGAACAATGGTAACCCAACAACCTGGTTTCTTCTTTGCAGGAGGATTGAACGTAATGCTATTTTTGTTTTGGCTGGTTTGTATCGGACTGGGGATTTATGCATTTGTTTTGTTTGTGAAGCTGGCCCGTAGAGGAATTACGGCTCTGGACTTGTACAATTATGCAAAGAACCGTGAAATCCGGGAACGCTATGAGTCGGTACATAAAGACGATCAGTTATAGGCTATTCTTAATGAATCATACTTTGCAGCGTGTTGACCTTAGCAGTTCTATAGCATTGCTCATCAGCTTCGGCTGGTGGGCTTTTTTTGGGTCACGGAGAGTTCCAGCTTTTGCTTGTGGATTGTTCTCTGTGATATACTTCGGAGGTCATGTTATGTTTTTAGCTTACATTCACTTCACTTGAAATCTTAAGGCTACATAAAATCTTGTGAGAATATCTTACACACCATTGACACGCCAAATAAGGAAATGTACAATGAGATGAGAAAAAGATCATTGGAAGGTTGGATGAGTCATGGGTGATGAAATCCGCAGAAATATGGCATTATTTCCTATAGGAATCGTAATGAAGTTGACTGATTTATCTGCAAGACAAATTCGTTATTATGAGCAGCACAGTCTGATCGTGCCCGCGCGCACATCCGGCAATCAGCGTTTGTTCTCATTCAATGATGTAGAACGCCTGTTAGAGATCAAAGCATTGATCGAGAAGGGGGTAAATATCGCCGGCATTAAGCAGGTGATGAACCCTGTATCGAAGGAATCGGAAGAAGCTACGGTCATTACCCCTGACACAGAGGTTAGACGTAGAGAACTGTCTGATTCACAGCTGCACCGTTTATTGAAGCAGGAACTGGTTTCCGGTAAAAGACCGGGACAAGTATCTCTTATTCAAGGTGAGCTATCCCGGTTTTTTAATAAATAATACAAAGAGACTTGAAAGGGAGAGGGTAAAGTGAGCTTTTCAAAAGATGATATCCTGCGTATTGCAAAGGAAGAAAATGTCCGTTTTATTCGTCTGCAATTTACCGACCTGCTCGGTACGATTAAAAATGTAGAAATTCCCGTTAGCCAGCTGGAAAAGGCGCTGGACAACAAAATGATGTTCGATGGTTCTTCCATCGAAGGTTATGTAAGAATCGAAGAATCTGACATGTACCTCTTTCCTGACCTCAGTACATGGGTGATCTTCCCTTGGTTTGCAGAAAACCGGGTTGCACGTTTGATTTGTGATGTGTACATGCCTGACGGTACGCCATTTGCAGGAGACCCGCGTGGAATTCTCAAACGCTGCCTGCAGGAAGCTGAAGAAATGGGCTTTACAGCCATGAATGTAGGACCAGAGCCGGAGTTCTTCCTGTTCAGAACAGACGAGAAGGGCAATCCGACAACCGAATTGAATGACCAGGGTGGATATTTTGATTTGGCGCCGACCGATCTTGGGGAGAACTGCCGCCGCGAAATCGTATTGACACTGGAAGAAATGGGCTTTGAAATTGAAGCTTCCCATCATGAAGTAGCTTACGGCCAGCATGAGATTGACTTCAAATATGCAGATGCCATCAAGGCTGCCGACCAAATTCAAACCTTTAAGCTCGTTGTGAAGACGGTTGCCCGTCAACATGGCCTGCATGCTACTTTTATGCCCAAGCCGCTTTTTGGTATGAATGGATCCGGGATGCATGCGCACCAATCCCTGTTCAAGGGCAGTGAAAATATGTTCTACGACGAGAGCGATACTCTTGGGCTTAGCAAAACTGCTCGTTATTACATGGCAGGTATCCTGAAGCATGCCCGTGCTTTTGCAGCCATCACGAACCCGACAGTGAATTCTTACAAACGTCTTGTGCCCGGCTATGAAGCCCCTTGCTACGTAGCTTGGTCTGCAAGCAACCGCAGTCCAATGATCCGTATCCCGGCTTCTAGAGGACTCAGCACACGTATTGAAGTTCGTAACCCGGACCCTGCAGCTAACCCTTACCTGGCACTTGCTGTAATGTTGAAGGCAGGTCTAGACGGTATTAAGCGCCAGCTCGATCTTCCTGCTCCCATCGACCGTAACATCTATGTGATGTCTGAGGAAGAGCGGATTGAAGAAGGAATTCCTAGTCTGCCATCCGATCTGAAGGAAGCGTTAAGCGAAATGATCCGCAGCCATGTTATCACTGAAGCCCTTGGTGAACATGCACTGGCTCACTTCTATGAACTGAAAGAGATCGAATGGGATATCTACCGCACACAAGTACACGAATGGGAAAGAGATCAGTACATGACTCTTTACTAGGATGAAGCAGCCCTTGGCGCCGTTGGCGTTGAGGGTTTTTTTGTGTGGGCGTGGGCGCTATTCGAGGATAGATCTTATGTGGGCTTCATACTTCTCCATACTGCTTTCTTCAATCTTCTTGGAAACGTGAGAATACACATCTGCCGTAATTCTCATGCTGCCGTGTCCCAAACGTTCTTGTACATACTTTATATCATTATCGGCTTCCAGGAGCAGTACGGCGTGGGTATGCCGTAAGGAGTGGATCGGCATAGACGGAAGACCTGCGCGTTTCAAAATACGCGAAAAGGAATTGAAAAGAGAAGACTTTGGCATGAAGTTCCCGTCGTCCCGACAAAGGACCACGTTTAAATTATGCTTGTAGGAGCCCTTCCAGGCCAATTTATTTTGATTCTGATATTTTAGAGGCCCTGAAATTGAGCCGCATCTTGCTGGATCTGCTTAGTTTCGTTTTGTTTTTTTACCATAAGGTCATCCACCTCATCCTGATATTGGCGAACCCAGTTTCCAAGGGTCTTGGGAGAGAGGCCATGCTTCCGGGCTACCACCTCTATGCTCGAAGTAAAGATGATCGTATATAAAGGTGACGGGCCTGCAATAATAATTACGAGAAAGTTGCCGGATTACTTCTGCGGCTCTTTCTTTAGTTTTTCTCTATTTGTGCTAAAAATTAATATAGGAATCATCTCCCATTCATCGTATTATAAAACAATATAAATCTGGGGGAGAAAAAGAA
>NZ_LVWH01000009.1:0-16251 GCF_001909045.1 Paenibacillus sp. P3E
GTATTCCTATTGAAGTAGTACTTAATTTCTTTCTATTCTTTTTGATATCATTAATAATAATTTATAAATTAGCTGCTCTTGGTGGACTTGTATATAAAATTTCTCTTATAATATCTTTCCTGATCCCTTTTGGTCTTAGATTAATAATATCGAAATTGAAACCGTATGATGTGTAAAGCGATATATTAAAGAATCATAAAATATTTATTTCAACCACGCCAAGTCAGGTGTGGTTTTTTCATCTTAATGGGCAGGAAAATTTTCCTTAGCAAAGGATGATGTTAATGAAAGACAAATTGGAAGTGTTAGACAAGAACTTGGTTCTAGTCGGAAAGCTAGTCAGTGCTTACGAAGAGACGCGAAAACGCAGAATGAATTCTGATTATGAAATGTCTTTCCTGGTCCCAATGATATCTGAAGATTCCGGGCTGCGACGTTCGAAGAATTTGCGCATAAAGCAGTGATCGATATTAACATCAATGAGCTGGGGCGATTGAGCGGGCGGCGGCCGCCGGAGATCATCAAGGCGTTCAAAGTCCTGGCCGCCGAAAATTACATACAATGGAGCGTATCCATGCCTATCCAGACAGTATCCATCCTTGAGGGCTGGGAACGTAACGTGCCGTATGATACCTCACAGGAGCGGGGCGAACAGAACGGCAGAGAGGGGAATAACATTGATTACTGGCTGTATCATTAAGGAGGGGAATGACTAAACTGGAGGGAAATGAGCGGTGGAAAAGCAAAATGATCATGACTGAACATGTTGAACAGTTCGAGGGGCAGCAAAGCGAATCTGTAGATAAATTGATCACGATTGACTAGCGGACGATGGTACGGCGACCTCATATTGCTCCGTTACATTGATACAATGGTTGGCAAGAGCCTGAAAGAGATCGAACAATCCAACAACATTCTTAAACGGGCTTATCTGATGGCCGATCAAGCTATTCAGCGTCGAATCATGCAAGATACCTATCAGCGGGAGCTGAAGCAGCGGAATATGAAGGTGCTTACGGATGAGCAAAAGGAATTCTTGGTGTATCATAAAATCTTATGACGTGGATACCAGGAGCGGTTTGGAATGACCCGGGATTTTATGCGTACAGAGATTAGTCCGCGGTTGACCAAGTATACAGCGGATCTTGGAGACTTATTAAAAGATAACTTTAAATAAGTAAAACTCTTCAGAAATTATACTGATGGACTTATACTGTATGCTGGATTGGTACAAGAGATACTTACATAATGTGTAAAACGTCATATTTTTTCATAGGTCTTTAGATATATCCTTTTAGGTGAATATTACTAGGAGGTATATAAATTGAAATATTTTAAAAGATTAACTGTCATCTTATTAATTGCAGTTATGTCCCTAAGTTTCATGAGTTCAGCATCTGCAAGGGTTTATGTTCACGGGTATACTAAGAAAAATGGGACTTATGTGGCTCCGCATTACCGGTCAGATCCAGATCATAGTTTTAACAACAACTGGAGCACCAAGGGTAATACTAATCCTACAAACGGAAAAAAAGGAACCAAGACGCATCCATAATAGAATCTCCGGTTGAAAACGACCTGCAGACCATTAAGGCCAACAAGGCGTTTTTTGTTATACTTCAAACTCCTCCCATCCTCGTGGCAATGGGTCATCATATGCTTCTTCTAATCCTTCTGATTCAATGTTAATTAATAGTGGTTCGTTAATATCCACCAGCGCACCTATATGTTTAGGTCCTCCCTGAAAAGTTCCTACAGCGATAATCTTCCCCTGCCGACCGCCAAAACCACTCTCATGTCCTTCGATGATCCGAACAACTAGCCCGGGCTTTAGCTTCTGCAGCATCATAGTTTTGGTGCCCTCCCAGTTAGCCGAAGGGCTTTTTCACGGATCTGGAGTTCACTCAGCCATTCTGTGTCCTGTATGACTGCTGCCGTGTTTGTGAGCTGCCGTAGCTTCAGAGTATCCCAGCAATACCGTTCATTGACGGACAGATATTGCAGCAGCTCCGGACAGTGCTCGATTGTGAGTTTGCCGGCTTATGCAGGTGGTAAAACTCTGCAAGCCTTACGTGTACGGGCAACATTACCACTTCACCAGCAGTATAATGATGTTTGCAATACTTATAGTTAGGGCGGCATAGGTCATAACCGAGGTGATTTTTTGTTTAACGGTCACGTTTCATCGCTCCTTATCGTTATGTTATAATCGAGAGGGAAAGGCGCCCCTTGTATTTCATCCCCCTACGCCTTAGCCCCTTTCGGGGCCAAGGTTTCGGGTTTTCCTACTTGGTGAGCAGGACGATGAGGGTGAGTATCGAGTTAATCAGGACGATGATTGCCGTCACTGTCTTGATTGTTTCAACCTGATACTCCTTACGCCTTTCTTTTCTCGTTTTATCCAAAGTGTTCGCCTTCTTTCTTATCTTAATCATATACGATAATAGTGTATTTATAAACGATAAACGTATAAAAATATTCGGTGTTCGTTGAATTTTATGCGTAAATCGAGTATATTCTGGATGAGGTGAGCATATGTTAAGACTCAAACTGGACAAGTTACTTTATGAAAGAAGGTTAAATGCAAATCAGCTATCTAAAATGACAGGGATTCGGTACCCTACTATCTCAGATATGGCTGATAATAAATCGAAAGCTTGGTCCCCGGAAAATCTCAACAAGATTATGATTGCTTTAGGATTGAAAGACATTTCTGAATTGATTGAGTATGTAGAAGAGCCGCCACAGGAGTAATCCTGGACGGCTCAATTTTTATAGCTTTAATATGACTCAAAAGTAGTGCCCACATAAACGCCCACAAAATGCCCACTTATAATAGAAGGAAGGCAGTATATTTAGAAAGTTACCTCTCTTAGTTCCCTTTTGTTCAAGGCATTCAGCAGCGTTCAGATTGATCTAAAAAGGCCAAACTGTAAACCGCACACAAGTACACGAATGGGAAAGAGATCAATACATGACTCTTTACTAGGATGAGCAGCCCTTGGCGCCGTTGGCGTTGAGGGTTTTATTTGTGTTTGTGCATGTGGAGTTTTATGAAACCTTCAAAAGGCGGCGCCCATAAAATGCCTGCAAAATCAAAGCAAACTTCGATTTTAATAGCCAATTAGGGGTACAAAATGAAATGTATTGATGTTGTAAAAAATCTTTTGGATTTTAACGGTTGCCTAACACATACATTCCCTTGCCTCAATAGGATATAATTGTTCACTACTATAAGGAGGCAGGCTACGAATGCAGAATAAAAATCCTATACTAAAGAAAGTAAGATCTGCTAAATTGACGCAGAGGCATGTCCATGAATTTGAGGGTAGTACCAAACTGGCGGAAGAAGGAGCAGATCGACATAACCATCGGTTCGCAGGCGTTACAGGGCAAGCGATTCGGGTAGGAAAAAGCCATGTTCATGAAATTGATCTCACTAAAACGGATTTCTTAAACCATTTTCATAATCTCAAAAAGATTCGGACGGGGCCGGCGATTTCGGTTGGTAATGGCAAGCATGTACATTTTGTTACGGGTCTCACTACTTTAAATGATGGCCATCAGCACCAATTTAATTTTGCCACTTTGATTCAAGAACCGCTTATTTAAAATGATCATTGCCCCGTCAGTGTAATGGCGGGGTTTTAATGGTGGGTGCGCTTAATAAGGAAGAGGGAAAATGAGTATTTTATTAATGTGGATGGGCTTCTGGCGTATCGGTGATGTACTATTCATTCACAGAATGTCCGAAATCAATTATACTTAGGCTGTTATTTACTTCTGATCACAAGCGTAAAGGGTTTCACGATCAAGCCGTTCTAAAGGCGGGACGATCAAGCTGTCTATGAATCTTATATAGAATTGTTTACTGATCATTGGGATTTCGCTGGCCACCTTAGTGGAGCTTAAGGAGAAAATAAAGTTTCATTGATTGCAGCCGTGAATAATAGTGTGAGGAGTGAATCCTGTGAAAGGTGAATATCTCCAATATTTTGGCGGTTTGTTATTGGTGGCGGGATTAATTGTCTCTATTCCAATAGCAGTCGACGCAGAAAGTGTACTGACTGGAGTGTATATAGCGATGTGGTCGTCTATTGGGGGAATGTTTTTTATAGGTTTTGGGGAGTTGCTCCGTTCTATACTGCGGATTGAACATCGGATCGCGGGTCCACGTCCCCGCTTTGATCCACTGACCGGGCAGTATGTAGATACCCCGCGCGACAAGCACTAACCGATTCAACTTAAAAAATACGCGGATAACTAGATAGGGAACAATTGTTCATAAATGGATATCGCTAAATAAATGAAAAGCCCCGTTTGCCGGGGCCCTTTAAGTTCTGAGTTAAGAATTTGCATATTTTATTATTTCATCAGGAATCTCGGTTTCGCCTAGAATTGATTCAACGGCTTTCCAGGCTTCTGCGAACTGTTTACCGGTATAATGGGTGCGGTTGCTGGCCGGGTTTGAGAGTGACATGTCAAAAACGATATACTCGCCTTCCTCCTCGATCACCCTAAAGCTGACGGCACGGTCTTTTTTTTGTATCCGTACTTCTTCCAATGTGCATCCTCCTCATATCCAATCTGGGAACAAACTACCTTAGTCTTATCAAATCACGGGCAGAAAGGCAAGCAAAGTCATGAAAATGACACGCATATCCGCGGAAGCACATCATTTTGAACGAATACCAAAAAAAGAAGAATAATGTTTTTGACAAAATAAGCCTGCTAAATCGTTTACATATTGTTCCATGCGGCTGTATACTACCTATAGAATGAAATATGACCCGCATGCATATTTTTGTGGTTCAGCCTGATTATTGGGATGATAATCGTGGTATTATGTAGGTGATTATTTGTTATTGTAGTGTAATACTTGTCCGAACGGATTTGCTGCTTGGGATTCGTACATAATTGCTTAAAAATGTGTAATTTATGAGCAGTGGGAAACAGTAGATAAGGAGGAGCTGTTTTGAAATCAACATATAAGGTTCTGACGAGCGATGCCGATTTGTTCGCGGCAGCTCTCGCACAAGTGAAGGTATACGTTGTTCAATTGATTGAAGGCAAGCCGCATGTCATAGCAGATTATGCCGGTCCTGTTCAGAGATGGACGCCTGAAGATGTTCTTGTTGCTGGAATGTGTTACAGCCGGGAAGGGTTTGAGTTCAGAGTCCGTGTGCCAAAGAAGCAAGAATAACGGACAAGTTCAACGTTAGTCCAGATCAGTTGACAGCCTGGGTATACAGGTAAACCATTCCAAGTGTCGAATTAATAGAATAGATAGAAATAGGAGGTGGTTCATTGTGAGTGCAGTTCATTATGAGCTTCAATATGTGAATGGACAAATTGAAGAGCTGGAATCCACATTCAAGACGGCGGAGGAAGCACGGGCACATCTGAAATCTAGTGGACTTACAGAATGGATTATGGCGGGCGGCAAACACATTAATCCGGCGAATGTGATCTCTATAAAGGTCAAGGAAGCTTAACCTGACTCTGAGAGCTGCTGAAAAGCGGCTCTTTTGTTTTATAAATTGTTATTGTTGCCAGATAACACATACCAATGTGTCTGCTCTTGCATCTCTTATACTATAAAACGTAAAAGAGGTGTAATGATGACAGAACGCGAACGTGCGAGAATCCGCAGAGCTATCAGTTTGCTGCGGACACAAAGAGCTATTTTGCTGGAAAGACTGGAAGAAATCAATGAAAACTTGCGCCGGGTGCCAAACCCAAGCCGTGCCAGACGTGAGCTGCTGGCTGCGAGAGCTTCCATACGGGAAGCATTACGCTTAAACGCTGCGGCTATCCGATTGCTTAGAAGTGTGCTGTAAGGTTTAATGCTTAGATCTTAACCTTCAAAAGAAGTCTTGTAATCTAAGGCATCCCCCGTGATGCCTTTTCATAGATGTGAACCCGGTTATCTTACATAAGTGGAAGGTGATAGAGATGGAACAAGATGAAGATGTTACAGTGATGAATATTTCTAGGGAAGATGTGGAAAAGGGAAGACTGGAGAATTATTTACGGGAATTCAAGAAGTATGAGAAAAAGAAAATGCGCGGGAAGGTAACGCTCATATTTAACGGGTATGAGCAGGATCGCAGAGAGATTTATCAGATCCGTGAGATTACGAATTGGGTGGATCGTCTGCTGAAAAATGTTCCTCACTTATTCTACTTTTTAAGCAGGGAGAATTATAGTATGCGTATTGTCTTTTTCTGCTTATCTGAAGTGGTAGGGCGCTCTGGGGTAGAAGTGTCGATCACCAAGGAACAGGGCCGAAGATTGATTGAGAAAGTTGCCAAAAGTGCAGTAGTCTACGCCAGGAAGCTGAAGGAGCCGGAAGAGGTGCAGCTTGTACTGGCTGAAGGCATTCTGGATGAGCTTGGATATGAGCAGACTCAGCAATAAGAACAATGTGCTCCCGGGTCGTGAATGGGATAAGCCTGAGATTCACCGGGAGACATTATCCGTCTATTACTTCAATATGTAATCATAAACAGGTTTTACATGAAGTTGAAGGACGTTATTTGCTCGGCATAGACAATCAGCTGCTTATATTCAATTTCAGTTCCAAAGCTGGCGAAAGGCCGTACAATTACATTATCCAAAACTACAAAATTGTAATTGAAAGTCTTTTCAGGATGCTCAGCACCCAAGTAGGAAATGTATTCATCAACGATGACATCGTCCATCAATGATTTGAGGTTAAATACATCCTCATTACTGCTGGTGTTCGAAGCTACGTTGCCTTGAATGCTGCCGAAGGCTGTAAGGATATTGACTCTGCGTTCCCCATGATTATTGTTCAGTAAAAGATTGGAGAGTTTACCTAATGCGTCGACCTTGAAGTCGACATGGGTTCTTATTTTGGATTGATTCAAACCAGACACTTCCTTTCAAGATTTAATTTACCAATATACAGGTTTCGACATATTACTCCGCTTTTCCTGTTTGTATGCAAAATAAATGTTTGAACATGAAGGACACCTAGTGAGACGTTGACAAATATCTCGCTAAGGTGTCCTTTGTGCTGTTATTCCCGAATAGTTACGCGGGTTCCAATGGGAACTGTTGCTGCGAGGGATAACACATCTTCATTGTACATGCGAATACAGCCATGGGAGACCTTTTTACCGATGGAGGAAGGATCGTTGGTTCCGTGAATCCCATAATGGGGTTTGGATAGGCCCATCCAAAAAACTCCGAAAGGGCCGCCGGGGTTTTTCTGTTTGTTGATAATGGTATATTCTCCAACCGGAGAGACGGATAGCATCTTGCCTATGCCGACAGGAAAACCTCTAATTACAGTGTCATTGTCCAGAAGATACAGCATTCGCTGTGACAGATCGATAATGATTCGATAATTGGGCATTTTGATCAACACTCCTTTTATGATCAGGATATGAGTGGAGTGTAGAGAGAGTTCTGGAAAATTAGATAGAAAACCTATAGCGAACAATTGTTCCCCTTCGGTTAATCAGGCAGAGGGTAACAATATAGGCCAACAAATAGTACTTAATAGTGTGGAAAACAATTGATAGATTGGAGGAATATGAAAAAACTGTTCCGCTATTAAGCGGAACAGTTATAAATGAGACGGGGACTTACTAATGAATATCGCGGAATAGGCCGA
This sequence comes from Paenibacillus sp. P3E, assembly GCF_001909045.1. Taxonomy (NCBI): domain Bacteria; kingdom Bacillati; phylum Bacillota; class Bacilli; order Caryophanales; family Paenibacillaceae; genus Paenibacillus; species Paenibacillus sp. P3E. Next base: position 7,646 of record NZ_LVWH01000009.1, read on the forward strand.
TAACTCTGCCCAGAATCGTAACTCGATTCAGACGTAGAGGCTCATAAGCCGGATTCTCCGGCTGCAGACGGATATGGTCACGTTCTTTGTAGAAGGTCTTAACTGTTGCTTCATCTTCTTCAGTCATGGCAACGACGATATCGCCATTATCTGCTGTCTGCTGTTGGCGGACGATTACATAGTCACCATTCATAATGCCAGCGTCGACCATACTGTCACCAAGAACAGACAGCATGAACACTTTGTTATCACCTACATAATGAGTAGGCAGCGGAAAGTAGTCCTCGATATTCTCTGTTGCTGTAATCGGTACCCCGGCGGTAACCTTTCCAACGACTGGAATGCGTGTTACCGTCTGAACAAATTGATGAACATTCTCGGAATCCTCTTGTCCCAGCAGTTCTATTGCACGCGGTTTCGTTGGATCACGGCGGATAAGCCCTTTCTTCTCCAACCGGTCCAGGTGACCGTGTACCGTGGAGCTGGAAGCCAGTCCTACAGCTTCACCGATTTCCCGGACAGAAGGCGGATACCCCTTGCTGCGGACTTCGTTACGAATAAATTCCAGGATCGCCAGTTGACGACTCGAAATCTTTGACATCGGAATCAACCCCATATACTATGTTTGGGAAAATTATAACATAGAACTTCCGTTCGTACAAACATAAGTTCTAAAACGATCGGGAATGGCAGCTGGAGAATGGAAAAGCGGAGTTGATATAACAGAAAAAGAGGTTCGAAGAATAAGGGAACAATTGTTCGAAAAAAGTATTGATCAAAACACATGTTCGTGTTATATTAATTTCGAAAGTAAGAACAAGTGTTTGGAGGTCGGTTAATATGTTAAAGTACAGCACATACCGTAGTATTTACGACGAGGTTCATGAGGACCAAACAGCGAGAGCCCGTTCTGCATACAATGATAGACTAGATATGAAGAATCTTCTTTTCTCTTTAACAGCACCTTGCCGCAGATTGCTCCGCCAGGACACAATTGTAAAGCTGGCCTTGATTTTTCTGTTAGTGATTTCCGGATTTACTGTGGTAGGCAATGTTTTTGCGGGATCGGTGTTGTCGGCCAAGCAGGAGAAGAGGGTTGTTGTTGAACGCGGGGATACACTTTGGAGCATAGCACTTAAGAATAAACCGGCTCATATGAAAACGGCTGTATATATAGAAGGAATCAAACGGACGAGCGGTCTTAAGAACAGCAATATCCAAGCCGGCGATGTGCTGAGTTTACCTGTATATTAATACTGATAGAGTACCTATAGATGGATACCAGGAGCTTTCAGGGAGTAGACCTTGACAAGCTCTTTTTCTCATGGCAAAGTTAGAATGAATTTATAGGGGAGGGGAACATATTGAACATTGACGAATTGGTCGCCCGCATCAATGAATTAGCGCGCAAACAGAAGAGTGACGGCCTGAATGAAGAGGAGCTTACGGAAAGAGCCAAGCTTCGCGAGATCTACCTGGGTAATATCCGCAGTAACTTCCGTGCTCAACTTAATAATATTGAAATTGTGGACAAATAAGCGCATGAACAAGGCAACAAGGCAGGAGTTAATGATGCTCTGTTCCTTTTCATAGATATTATAGGATGACTAGGGGGAACTGACATGGCCCGTTCTTGGGAAAGAATGGTTCAACGCAACACACAGCAAATCAACAAGCAACGCAAGAAGCAAGGGAAAGATTCCATCTATGCATCAACCACTTCTGCCGCGGCAAAGAGCAGCGATATTTTTAAAGGCCGCAATATTGTATTTCCGGTTATATTGTTGATGCTTGGCATCATGTTCTGGGTAGTTGGTTCTATAGATGAAGCTAAAGGCAGCGGCATTCTTGCCAACTGGCTGGGAGTGGTACTGTATTTCCTGCTTGCGGCACTGCTGTTTTTCCGCCGTCCATATTTGAAGGTTGAACGTGCCAGACTTGCCACCATTAAATACAACCGTGAGCGTCAGCTTCCAGCAGCGGATATTGAAAAAATTACCGTTACCCGTGGTGCAGTTTCCATTAAGTATAAAGGTAAACGCACACAGTGGGTATTCTCCAGGTTGTTCAACCGTTATGACATTAATGCAATGGGTGAGCGTCTGGAGCAGTTCGCCAAGCAGAATCATGTAGAATATGTGAACGAATAGAAAGATACGTCCTGCATAGGGAGAGGGAGAACTATAATGCCGATTTCCGCCGTACTCTTTGACCTTGATGACACACTGCTCTGGGATGAGCGTAGCGTTGAAGAAGCATTTCGTTATGCCAGTGAAGCAGCAGGTGAATCCGTCGATCCTAAGGAACTGGAAGCAGCTGTCCGCAGGGAAGCGAGGAATTTGTATGAATCATATGAAACGTTTCCGTTCACCAAGCTGATTGGGATCAATCCTTTTGAAGCGCTGTGGGGGAATTTTACAGCAGGTGAACAGCTTGAATTCCGGAAGATGGAGCAGCTTGCTCCTGTCTACCGTAACGAATCCTGGCGCCGCGGGCTGGCAGCACTGGGTGTGGAGGATGAAGCGCTGGCTGCAGAGCTGGCTGCTAAATTTGCCGCAGAACGCCGAAGCCGCCCATACATGTATGAAGAAACGCTGCATGTGTTAGACCAGCTCAAGGGTAAGGTGAAGCTGCTGCTCTTGACGAACGGGTGTCCTGCATTGCAGCAGGAGAAGCTGGATGGTGTGCCTGCGTTGATTCCGTACTTTGACCATATTGTGATTTCAGGCAATTTCGGTAAAGGCAAACCGGACAAAGGGATATTTACACATGCGATGGAACTGCTTGATATTTCGCCGGAGGAAGGAATTATGGTTGGCGACAAGCTGACTACTGATATCCTTGGCGGTCTTGGCGCAGGCCTGACTACCGTATGGATTAACCGCACCGGTAAAGAAACTGATCCTGAAATTACACCGGACTATCAGATTGGTCATCTTAGTGAGCTTCTTCCGCTTGTGAAATCTTTATAGTATCTCTTCCAAAAACCGTTATCCTGATCAAATGGGGATGCGGTTTTTTTTAGCATGTAAATAAATCTCGTGTGTATCAGTGGCGATGTGACCATTCTCACAAATTGGGGTGGGAAAAAGAGTTGGATTACTGATTATCTGAATATTATGTGTATAATAGAAAAGAAATGCTTCACAGATATGTCAGTATGATATTAACCTACCTTGATTCGGAGGGATTCCAAATGATCCATCAAAGGAAGCTGGCAGCATTTTTATCGGTAATGATCACAGTAGCTCTTTCAGGCTGTTCAGGAGGCGGGAAGACGGAGAGTCATATGCATACTGTGGCAAACATGTCTATGGAGCCTATAAAAGTAGAGTTGAATTGGAGCCCCCAGCAGGTTACTGCAGGCCAGAAGGTGAGTTTTGAAGCGCTGGTGACACAGGACGGCGAACCAGTGAATGATGCAAAAGAGGTTCTTTTTGAAATCAGAAGTAACAGCAATACGGACAAGAAGTTGGAGTTCACTGGGGAATCAGCAGGGGATGGTACATATAAGGCTGAAGGAATAGTAGAAACAGCTGGCGAGTTTACGGTGACTTCCCATGTAACTGCTCGGACACAGCATTCTATGCCCAGTAAAAAGCTTGTGGTTCAGCCACAATACAACAAAACCTAAGGCGGGGGGCTGCCGCCAGCAATAACAGATAATGTAGATTGGAAAGGAAGGCTTTTCGAATTCCTTATATTCTGCTAAACTTACTCTAATGTTTTACTGGGGGGATAGAAAGTGGCTAAATTCACACTTGCTGAAAGCTTACAACAGCGCATACTGATTCTTGACGGAGCAATGGGTACGATGATTCAACAGGTGCCGCTTACCGGTGCGGATTTTGGCGGAGAAGAGCTTGACGGTTGTAATGAAATGCTGGTGCTCACCCGGCCTGAGGTCATACAGGATATTCATGAGAAATATCTGGAAGCCGGTGCGGATTTAATTGAGACGAATACTTTCGGTGCGACTTCTGTCGTGCTGGCCGAATATGATATTCCACAGCGGGCACGCGAGATCAATCTCGAAGCCGCCAGACTGGCCCGGAATGCCGTAGACAAATATGATACAGCTGACCATCCACGTTATGTTATCGGGGCTATGGGACCAACAACGAAGACCCTTTCAGTGACTGGTGGTGTCACATTCCATGAACTTGTGAAGAGCTATGAGGAACAGGCGGTCGCGCTGATCGACGGGAAAGTGGATGCGCTGCTGCTCGAAACTTCTCAGGATACACTCAATGTGAAGGCGGGAAGCATCGGCATCCGCAATGCTTTTGAGCAGACGGGGGTAACGCTGCCGGTCATGATCTCAGGGACGATAGAACCGATGGGGACTACACTTGCCGGGCAGAACATTGAAGCTTTTTACATTTCACTGGAGCATTTGAAACCTATCTCCATCGGGCTCAACTGTGCGACCGGACCTGAGTTTATGCGTGACCATATCCGTTCACTCTCGGCAATCTCCTCAGCAGCAGTAAGTTGCTATCCGAATGCAGGTCTGCCCGACGAAAACGGTAATTATCACGAGTCGCCGGATTCTCTTGCCCGTAAGCTTGCCGGTTTTGCCGAGAAGGGCTGGCTCAATATTGCCGGGGGTTGCTGCGGAACCACACCGGACCATATCCGTGCAATGGCTGAGGCGCTTGCGGTGTATCCGCCCCGTGGTCTAGATGGACAGCATCCGCCGGCACTTTCCGGGATTGAGCCTGTATATATTGAGAGTGACAACCGCCCGTATATGGTGGGTGAACGCACGAATGTTCTTGGCTCGCGGAAGTTCAAGCGGCTGATTGTGGAGGGGAAATATGAAGAAGCTTCCGAAATCGCCCGGGCTCAGGTGAAGAGTGGTGCACAAGTGATAGATGTCTGTGTTCAGGACCCGGACCGTGATGAGAGTGAAGATATCAAGAAATTTCTGGAACTGGTGGTCAAAAAGGTAAAGGTTCCGCTTATGATTGACACCACCGATCCCAAGGTAATTGATCTGGCACTACAGTACTGCCAGGGCAAGGCGATCATTAACTCCATTAATCTTGAAGATGGTGAAGAAAAATTCGAGCTGGTCACTCCGCTGATCCATAAATATGGCGCCGCCATTGTTGTGGGCACCATAGATGAAACGGGACAGGCTATTAAAGCTACAGATAAGCTGGAAGTTGCGAAACGTTCTTACGAGCTGCTGGTTAATAAGTATGGTCTGGCGCCGGAGGATCTGATTTTTGATACACTGGTATTTCCTGTAGGTACCGGGGATGAGCAGTATATCGGTTCCGCCAAGGAGACAATCGACGGTATCCGTCTAATTAAGGAAGCCCTTCCTGAGGTGCATACCATCCTGGGTATAAGCAATGTCTCGTTTGGTCTGCCTGAAGCGGGTCGCGAGGTGCTTAACTCGGTATTCCTCTATGAATGCACTAAGGCCGGACTGGACTATGCCATCGTGAATACGGAAAAGGTAGAGCGGTATGCCTCCATTTCAGAACAGGACCGTTATCTGGCTGAGCAGTTGATCTATAATACAAATGATGATACGTTGTCCGCATTCGTTGCCGCTTTTCGCGGGAAGAAGGTGGAGAAGAAGGAGAAAATCTCCAGTCTCTCCTTGGAGGAGCGCTTGGCCTCCTATGTAGTGGAAGGGACCAAAGAAGGCTTGATTCCCGATCTGAACGAAGCTCTGAACAAGTCGGGTCCGCTGGAGATCATTAACGGTCCGTTGATGGCTGGAATGTCTGAAGTTGGCAGACTGTTCAACAACAATGAGCTGATTGTTGCAGAAGTGCTGCAAAGCGCTGAAGTGATGAAGGCGTCTGTCAACCATTTGGAACAGTTCATGCAGAAGGATGAGACATCTGTAAAGGGTAAGATCATGCTGGCTACGGTTAAGGGTGATGTGCATGACATCGGTAAAAATCTGGTGGAGATCATCCTCTCCAATAATGGTTACGAGATTATCAATCTGGGTATAAAAGTACCACCGGAGAATATCATCGAAGCGTTTCGGCGGGAAAAAGCGGATGCGATTGGCCTGTCCGGCTTGCTCGTGAAGTCGGCGCAGCAAATGGTGCTGACTGCTCAGGATTTGCGTACCGCAGGTATCGATGTGCCGATCATGGTTGGCGGCGCTGCATTGACACGCAAGTTCACCAAGACACGTATCCGGCCGGAATATGACGGTCTGGTGCTCTATGCCAAGGACGCCATGGACGGCCTGGATATCGCCAACCGGTTGATGAATCCGGATGAACGTTTGAAAATTGAAGAGGAAGTGCGCCTTGAAGCTGAGGCGGCGGTAGCCGTGGCTCCACAGCAGGAGCTGCCAGTGCTGACAAGGGCGGTCCGTTCCAAGATTTCGGCGGATGCTCCGGTCTTTACGCCGCCTGATCTGGAGCGGCATGTCCTGCGCAATTACCCGTTAGGACATATTATTCCTTATGTAAATATGCAGATGCTGCTGGGTCATCATCTTGGACTGAAGGGTTCAGTGGAAGCTCAGCTTGCTGCTGGTGACCAACGCACAGTGGAACTCAAGGAGACCGTGGATAACATTCTGCATAAAGCGATGCTGGAAGGTACGATAACTCCGCAAGCCATGTATCAATTTTTCCCGGCTCAAGGGAATGGCAATGACATTCTGATCTACGATCCGCAGGATACAGCCAAGGTACTCCATACCTTCACTTTCCCCCGACAGAATGTGGAGCCTTATCTATGTCTGGCAGACTTCTTGAAATCCGTTGACAGCGGAATTATGGATTATGTCGGTTTCCTGGTGGTTACGGCAGGTCATGGTGTCCGCGAAATGTCGGCTGAATTGAAGGACAAAGGCGATTATCTGCGTTCCCACGCCCTGCAGGCGGTTGCGCTGGAGGTAGCTGAAGGTTTAGCGGAGCGCGTTCATCATATGATACGGGATACATGGGGGTTCCCGGACCCGGCGGATATGACCATGAAGCAAAGACACGGAGCCCGGTATCAAGGCATTCGCGTATCCTTCGGTTATCCTGCTTGCCCGGATCTGGAGGATCAGGGACCTCTATTCAAGCTGCTGTCACCTGAGGACATTGGTGTCGAGCTTACTGAAGGCTTCATGATGGAGCCCGAAGCTTCGGTGTCGGCGATGGTGTTCGCGCACCCGGAAGCGCAGTATTTTAATGTGGAGAAGCAATAAGCTTCCGTCCGGTATACTCATTCTGTAGGGATTGCACCCTATTAGAGCGGAACCTCCCGTAACCGGGAGGTTTTTTGCTGGAGCTATACGTTTACCGGAAAGATGATTTTTTGTCCCAAAAAGGGTAAAATTCTCTGCATGAGATTCTGCTCTACAGCATTTGAAGCGTTTTTAAAAATATAGAGAGGAGGAGCATGAGTGGAAATATACTTTTTGGGTACAAATGCCGGGGTTCCAACGCTACAGAGGAATGTAACTTCGGTTGCACTCCGCTTGTTGGAAGAACGCCGAAGCTTCTGGATGTTCGATTGTGGAGAAGGTACGCAGCACCAGGTTCTACGATCCCCGCTTCGGCTGGGAAAGCTTGAAAAGCTGTTCATCACCCATCTCCATGGTGACCACCTGTTCGGATTACCGGGTCTGTTATCCAGCCGCGGATATCAAGGCGGTACAGGACCGCTTACGGTGTATGGACCTCCTGGTCTAAAAGCCTATCTGGATATCTCCTTGTCAGTCAGCCAGTCCCGGATTCCATATGCAATAGAGATTGTTGAACATAGCGGAGGCCTGATCTTTGAGGATGACAGCTTTAAGGTTGAGGCTGGATTGCTGGAACACCGGATCGACAGCTATGGTTACCGGGTGACGGAGAAAGACAGTCCGGGCAACCTGAATACAGAAATACTGCAAAGCTATGGTCTGAAACCAGGACCGCTCTATGGCTTATTAAAAAAGGGGCAAGATGTAACGAATGAGGAAGGCGTCCTGATCTGTGCAGCTGAAGTGGTGAATGCTCCGAAACGAGGCCGAATTATAACCGTCCTGGGAGATACAAGACCCTGCAAGGGGGCTTTACCGCTTGCCTTGGATGCGGATCTGATCATCCATGAGGCAACCTTTGGCCACGATCTGAAGGATATGGCTTATCAGTATCATCACAGCACTGCCGTACAGGCCGCCGAGCTGGCCCGCGATGCAGGTGGACGGGAGTTGCTGCTGACTCACTTCAGTTCCCGCTACACTTCACAGGAAGAGCTGCTGCCGCTGCTTATGGAAGCGCAGGCAATCTTTCCTCAGACGCTGCTGGCTGAAGAGTTCGGCACCTTTCCGGTATACCGCAGATCTCCGGGAAATCCTCAGGAGAATGATCCGGGAAAGTGAATTATTTTCCGGGAAAGCGCAGGAAATGACAGTGCCATGCCAAAAAAAGACTGGCGGGGCGGGCGTTCGATAGTGTTCGACGAGGTGTGTTAAATTTTAAGGATTAGCAGGATGAAAAAGAAACGAAGAAGCAAAGATATTGGCGAAAAAGCTTCATGTTATGCGTGTGGAATACCCATAAGCCAATTCTTTTTCCATATAGAACGACTGGCTAATTGGTTGAAAGCTATAGAGGAAAACAGAAAATTAATAAGATTTAATA
>NZ_LVWH01000010.1:0-16164 GCF_001909045.1 Paenibacillus sp. P3E
CTTTTAAATCCTCGATATAGTCGATTGTGTTTAAGTCCTTGGTAGATAGAATATGGTTTTTCCCTAAAGATGTACCTGTTGTCTTATCCATGAGTTCATACTCCTTACGGCATGAACCCACACATCTTCCGCGATTTGCGCTTCGATTGCCCATTAATCCTGACATTAGACAGTTTCCCGAGTAGGATACACATAAAGCACCGTGAACGAAAATTTCTAAAGGGATCTCAGCTATTCTTTTGATCTCTTTTACTTTTTCAATCTCCACCTCACGGGACAGAACAACTCGTTTAGCACCAAGTTCTTTCAATAATAAAGTTCCGTCTAAATCGTCTATTCCCATTTGAGTTGAACAATGTGCTTCCATATCAAGAAAGTTTTTAACGATATAATCGAAAGCAGCCAGGTCCTGGACGATAATGCCATCCACACCGATTTTATTTAGTTCGTGTATCTGCTCTTTCATCTCTTCAACTTCGTTTTCAAAAACGATGGTATTCATCGTAACATAGAGTTTAACGTCCCTCAGGTGCGCATACGTAACAGCCTCTTTTAGCGATTCAAAATCAAAATTAGATGAGTATGCACGTGCACCAAATTTTTGCATTCCCAAGTATATTGCATCACAACCATTAGAAATTGCAGCTTTTAAAGCCTCCATATTTCCTGCTGGAGCTAGTAATTCAGTCATTTTGTCCTCCTTATGACCCATAAATAAAAAGTTTGTAGTTACTTGTGATACGTTCTCCGTAACATGGAGCTGCATCACCATAGCTATCCTTGAGTTTATCCCGATGGAGCAGCATGATGCTGTGACCCAGCGCATGTAGGATGTGACACGGGCTTACTATGATTCAGTATGTGAGTCAGACTGTAAAGCAAAAACAAAGGCGGCTCAGCCATAGTGATCACGGAGCAGCTTTCAAAGAATCGATTAAGAAAGCCGTCACCGTTGGCGTTGGACAGCATAGTGATATGAAAAAGAGAACATCTACGATGAACATTCTCCTTTGTATGGCTTGTTAAAGTGTGGGGTAAGGTGGTGTGTGAATAGGGGCGTGTATTGTCTTTTTTCGTTCCCCGATAGCAATAACAATCTGTTCAATTAACCAATTTGTGCAAAACAAAGGTATGTGGGATCCTGATCGTTCATCTGTTTTACAGTGTAATGATTTGATATCCCTCACCGATTAGCATCGATATACTGGCATGCCCATCTTTATCATGCGCTCTTAAGCGGATCGGAACGATTTACTTGTTTTGAAACGCATCAACCGCTCCATTAATCAAAGGATGTACTTTAATGTCATAGTCAACATTAATTTTCATATTTTCCCAATGTTTCTTCCATTGCTCATCCGTTATTTCTTTAGAGAACGCCTTAAGCGAATGGGTTCCGACCTCTAAGGGATCCACTTTCAAGCGTTGCATTCTTTTTAATAAATCTGACGTTTGTTCCTCAAGGTAGACCTCAATTTCATGAATTAAATGTTCCAATTGTTCCTCACTTTGAATATTCATTTCTCCCTGGTATTCCTCAATTCTTCCTTTCAATCCCACATGTAAAGACAAGGATGAATTGTCCCTTGATAGTTTAATGCGAACGTTGGATCGAATACGTCCTAAACTGATTGATAACTTTGGAATGGCCAAGACTTTTAGGAAATGATTGTTATCCAGAAGTTGAAAAATATTATCGTCCACGTCTTGAATGACCATTACTTCTTTATCGTTTTGGAAGAGGGCTGTTCCTACGTAATTGAAATTGTTCTTATCCGAATGAAAAACCGGCAGGATCGGATCCTTAAAAGGGGAATATACCTTCTTCATAAACTTATGAATATTGATGATGCTCATTTCACCTTGATTATGCTCCTCGTAATGCTTTAACATTCGATAAAGAAAATAATCTTGGTTTTCTTGCTCCGTCAATTGATTTTTTATGTATTCATCAAAATTGCCTCTGACAATCAACAAATAGACACGCATTGAAATATCGGGATCAACCAGTATGGTATTGATCAGCTTGTCAATGCCTCCTTTTTTTGCCAGCTCCTCATTAATTAATAACATTCGCAGCTGCCCCTGCTTTAATTCCCGATAATAAATTAAGTTAAACTCCTGGTCTCCCTGCTTTAACAGATCGACTTCCTTGGAGAGAAGACGTTTTTTTTCTTGGATGAGTGGTGGTACTAAAGTGCTGATTTTCAACTTTCCTTCCGTCCCCTTGTCAAGCGACCAGAAAACTACCGGAGCAATCTCTTCGATCTTATTGTTCTCGACATATGGAGAAGAACAGCCGGCCATCCACATAAGGCTTACTATCGCCAATAAACCATAGTGCTTGTATGGTACCATGCCTACATACTCTCCTTTCGTTTAACTGCAGTGAAAAGGATCGTAGGAATAAGTAAATAAATGCATGCGCCGATCCAAATTTGAAGGTTCAGTAACATCTTTTGACCCGGAACCGTTTGCCATAACCATTGATCCATTAAGATGATGCTTATCAAAATGACGAACCAGCTTGACAATAATCCGATCCGAGTCGTGCGTTCTTTCATTTTTCTCATAAAGACTCTTCCGGCTCCATGAAAACACAACAGAAGAATTGAAATGTCAAACACATAATTAAACATATGGAAAGAGATAAGGATGTAATCGATTCGTTCTATACCGCTCGTTTGAATGTAGCTTCCCATATATCCTATCGGAAAATCGATCTTACGTAAGTAGTACGAACCGTAAAACAATACCGAAGCAACGAACAATAATGAATATTCCATGATCGAAAGCATGTTTCCAATGACCAGGTATTTCGATATTTTTTTATTGGAGCTTAACCATGGAACCATAAAAACCAAATATACCGGACCGGAAAATGCCGACCAAATATACAACAAACCTTGCCATAATTGTCCTGACCATTCGGTGGGTATGAGAGGATACAAATCGCGGTAATTTACATCCGGTTGAAAGAAAAAAGGAATAAACAGGACTGCGATCCAAGCCCCGCAAAGAAAGGCGATGACGACAAAACGCAATGTATTCTCCATTCCATGTGAAGCCACATATAAGCTGATCAAAAGAATGATTAGGATCAGCCACTTTTTATTCATGGATGGAAAAATAAAACTATGGAGCATTTCAACGTACCCCAGGGTTATGATTGAAATTTTTAACAATATTATCAAAAATCCAAGTATTGCGAAAACTTGAACCGTTCGTTTCCCAAAAAGCCGTAAAAATCCTTGATAGCCTTTCGCTGCATAACTTGAAGTAAACCATTTGGACATCATCATCAAATTAAGTTGGGACAGTAGCCCCATCACGACAATTCCCCAAACCATATACGAATGAACCAAATAAACCGGCATGATTAAAATAAAATAATGCATTTGCATGCGATTCACTAAGAGAAGGAAATAGATACCGCCAAGGGTGGAAGTTCGATTATATAAGGATAAACTCTTCACTTCTTCATCTCCTGTCGCCATTTCCGTAGTGGTTTTAGATATTTCGGACGCGTTTTCATCCAAATTAAAGGGCCACGGATAAAGAGGTCATTCCAATCCTTTCCATAAAAAGGAGCGATCGGTGCTAAATAAGGTTGACCTAATGACGTTAATGCATGGAGATGTGCAAGAATCCCGATTAGCCCGATCACGATTCCCGGCAACCCAAGAAACGATGCAAGGACAAGAAGAAGAATTTGCATCAGCACCATGGATTTTGTAACTTGATAATTGGGAACTAAAAAGAAAGCAATAGCAGATATACCCATCAACACTATCAATACTTTACTTGCAAAGCCTGCTTCTACAGCAGCTTGTCCAATGACGATACCACCGATAACCCCTAAAGTTTGACTGGTTTTGGTCGGCATTCGCAAACTTGCTTCTTTGATGATTTCCAGCGTTATGATCATGAAAAATCCTTCCGCAAACGGAGTAAAGGGCAATTTGCTTCTCGATTCCAATAATACGTAAAGAAGCGGCAGCGGAACCATTTGGTAATGAAATGTCGTTAACGCAACATAAAAAGGAATCATCGTCAAAGAAACAATAAAACTTCCGTACCGGATTAAACGTAAAAAACTGGCTACCGGCCACCGAAGGAAGTAGTCTTCCGGAGATTGGAGTAGATGGAAAAAAGTAATGGGAGCAATTAAAGCAAACGGTGAATTGGAAACCAATAGCGTCAGCTTTCCCTCACCTAGGGCGTAGGCGCAGGCATCCGGCCGATCCGTTTGTAGAAACTGCGGAAAGACCGTATGGTTATGATCTTCAATAAAAGCTGCAAGCTGAGAGGAGTCTAAAAATTGATCGAAATCCACACTTTCAATTTTCTTTCTTGCAAGGGAAACAAATTCTGGATTAGTTAATCCGTCTATGTACAGTAACACAACTTTCGTTTTACTCAGAGAACCGATAGTAAAGCTTTCCGTTTTTAATGTAGTTATAGGCAAACGTCTGCGCAACATTGTAATGTTTTTATCGATTTGTTCACTGAAGCTATCTTTCGCTCCATATATAACCGTTTCCGTTTGGGAAGGTTCGACTGCCCGACCAAGAGGGTTTTCCAGTTGGACGCCTAACCACTGATCGTTGAGTGAATCGTTTAGAAGAATAAATCCTTGCATTATTTTTTGCTCAGCATCTTCAATCGATAGAACTTCCGAAACTTTGGCATTGGTTATGCATGAAGAAAGCGAATGGCAAGCAGAACGATGAAGTGGCTGAATAATCGTCTCGTTTAAACGCTCTGGATCGATTAACGTTTTTATGTATAAAAGATGGACTGAGGCACTGGTACCCATTCTGAGCTCAATAATTTCAGCATCATCCATATGGTTTAATTTCTGTTTTAATTCATCAAGCCATGTGGACATTTGATGATTTTTCATTTGAGGGCCGTATTTTTCAACCATAGTCTTCTCCTTCAGTAAAGAAATCAAAATCCTGCGGTTTTATCTTGCCCTGTAATGGAAAAATTATACGACCGGCCATTTGTATTTCTTCGGAAGTTGCGGCTACAAGACATGAATCTGCTCGATTTGCTCATTGGCAAAACCGTGGAGATTGCGATCCAAAAAGGTCTCATTCGTAGCAAATCTATTATTGTAGACGCGACCCATACCAAAGCCCGTTATACCCAAAAAAGCCCGCAAGACTTGCTCCGAGAACGCTCTAAAAAAGTAAGAAAAGAGATCTATTCCTTAGATAAATCCATGAAAAGTGCCTTTCCGGTCAAGCCAAACGATGCCGATGAGAGAAGGATGCTATACAGAAGGAGCAAAAAGACGTGTTTCAGGAAAGCGAAATCTTTAAGTCCAAGGCGAAGGACGGTATAAGATTGAAGCCAAGAATAGCGAACTCAAGCACAGACACGGGTACGACGTTGCATCCTCCTCGGGTTTGGTTAGCATGGAAATTCAGGGAGCCATGGCCATTTTCACTGTGAATTTAAAACGAATATTGACACTAATGGAGTAAATGAAAGCTAAATGACAGCAAGAAAAAGACGAGGTCCATTCGTTTTCTTCCGAATGGATCTCGTCTTTTTGAGATGTGCATATGATTTTACCAAGGAAGATTAGTTTTTCAGTGGCCTCCCCAAACGGTGGCAGGGGCTTTTGCTTTTCCCAAGCAAAAGTTCAACGCTCCGTACACTATTGTCATCTGATGCCAAATAGGAGCAAGTCCCGTCCAGCTCTATGTCCTCAAATCACAGCGTATCGCCTCTGTAGCAGGCTATTTCACAGAAAGTTACTTAGTGTAAACCCTCGGCATGCTAATCTTTTTCCACGCCTTTTACGCAGTTACCCACCAAAAACTTGCCTCTACTTATGATACGGTTCACCAGAATCTACCTTAAACTATCTTACCTGTTATTATGACTTCTGGTCAAAAATCCCCGTTCCCGCAACTACACCACTCTGCACGTTAGCTGAATAGGCAGCCGATGATCCCGGCTGCCTATTGTCATGGTCCTAATGTAACCCGTTAGATGCTGCTAATGACACCAATTTCATAACAGCGGGGTCTGCCTCTACCGGAAATTTTCTACACACTCATGCAGAAAGGCGTCTAGCGTGCGCGGCTCTCTGCCGAGCAAGCGCTTCACAGTGTCATTTGGAATTTCTGGAATCACCGTAGACATGGTTTGAATTTCTACAACGTGGTTCGCAAGCCAAGGAGGCATATGCCCGTATTCGATAAGATTATGGAGTAGTTCCTGGGGTTCCATGTTGATGTAACTTATCGGCCGATTGAGCAGAGCGGATAGTTGACCCGCGATCTGGGGATAACTGAAAATCTCCGAACCCGTAAGCGTATATATTTGGCCCGATACCTCAGGGTTGGTTAGAGCTTCTACGGCAACATCTGCGATATCGCGACAATCAATGAAGTTACACGGTGAATCGCCCATGGAGCCGAAGAAAACATTTTGGGCTGTAACCGTTGGTGCAAGGCGCATTAAGTTTTGCATGAACGCATAGGGACGTAACACGGTGTGGGTGAGACCTGATTCCCTCAGCGCTTTCTCGATTTCTTGATGCCAGCCCGCGACTGCTACTGGAGAGCTCTGCTCAAAGGCAGGGCTGGATATTTTCACGATGTGTTTGATTCCAGATTCGGCAGCAATCTGAATGATTGAAGTTTCTAATTCGATTTGTCTTGGACTGTTGGACATGGCGAGAAAGAGCTGGCTGGCACCTGTAAACGCGCGGCGGAGCGATTCGGGGTCAGCGGCATCTGCCAATGCGACCTCGATAGCCGACCGGCCTTTTTCTCCGATCTGATTACGCAACTTCTCTGGCTCTCTGCTCAGCGCTCTGACGGGCACGCCAAGATCAACCAAACGTTCCAAAAGCGCACTGCCTATCGTTCCTGTTGCTCCCACAATAACGATCATTTTTTTATTCTCCTTTTGGATGAAAAATTAGTTGTGACGGCAAGACGCCACCGCCATGTCACTATCGTGCTTGCTATGAATCCGGACAACGGAAAATCGGTCCAGACGCGATCGACCCAGGCCAAGTGGTTGTCCGGAATCCTAATTTCTAGTAAACCAGATGTTACCCATGCGGCACATAGGCCACATAAGGACCCGGCCAATGCGAACCCCCCTACCACAACCAAGCGAGGTGCACCGATGACCCATCGCATATGGCCCACTCGGCTGCGTAATAAAAGGCCAATTATCAAGGCCATCAAGGCCGATGCACCGCCGATTGTAGTTAATGCCCCTATTTGAAGCCCCCTATTAGCAGTAACCAATCCCCCAATACCTGCCATGACGGCAGGAGCCGCATAGGCCATTACAACTTCACGCCACAGTACAAAAGTCTTTTTCCTGGAACCAACAGTCTTGATACCGTAAACATCATCTGTCTGATTCGGGCATTTCATCTGGCTCATTTCGTTGCTCCCTTCTTCTAAAAAATCATTCAATCGATTGCTTCCAGCAAATTATAATTAGGAACCTAACTATATAGGAGTAAAAATAGGCTAGCATCACTAGCCCATTTTACTCATTACTGATGTTTCCCTTTGGTTTCAAGCTTCGTTCGTCCGTAAGTGCAGAGATGCCTTGTGTGACCCGGCCTAGCAAGTCGAGAAATACGCTGCGCTCATCGATACTGAGTAAGCCCACCATGGCTTCCAGCCAAGCGAAATGCTCAGAAGCCATTTCACGTAGCTTCTTCGCTCCTTCTTCCGTCAAAAGGACCGATCTCTGACGGCCATCTTCTGAGCTTAATCGCCTAGATACTAGGCCATCCCGTTCAAGAATATCGATTAGACCTGTCACTGTAGCACGTGTAACGCCTAGATGCTCCGCTAATTGCGATGGCAACTCTTCTCCTTCGTAATCTTCAAGATCTGCCAATAAACGATATCGACCTGTTGATAAGCCGAATCTAGAGAAATGAATCTCCGAGGCATGCCCAAGCTGGGCTCCCGCTGCCATTAGCCTAGACGCGACGAGTATAGCCTGTGCGTCTATATCTAGGTTATAGCGGTCAATCTGACGCTTGGATTGTACAAGCGAGGGAATAGCTTCAATGTCATTTAGTATTTTCTTATCGTTGTTCATACATATAGTATGGCACCTAATCAATTTCGTGTCAAGCAGCTAGCATTAATTCATGAACATGATTGTGGAAATACCATTTTTCCGATGCAGATCAGGTATCTTTAACATGCCTATGTCCACTAAATGTTTGAGTACGAAGGCACGTATTATTCCCGACGCCATGCAGTTCTGTGACCAGTAGCGCACATATTTATGCGCATGATCGGGTTGTCCATCGAGGTTCACTTGATAAACAGCTTGATCCAATTTCGCCGCAGCTTCTTTGATTCGTTCGGACGGTTGCGGAATCGCCGCACGGAGACGTTCTCCTGTTTGCTTATCCTTGCAATAAACAATGTTAACTTCAAGGTCAGATTCCGTTCGCAGCAAATATTGTTTGTCGAAAAGACGGCGATAGGCGTCAATGTTCACATCGTTCTGTGGTAAATCACCTTTGATCACATGCATCAGACTGACAAAATCCGAACTCAGATTATCTCGCCAACCACCCTGTCTGCCGCACCACCACGTATCGACCTGCCATACCCTTAATGCATGTTCATTGGAATCCCGATTCATATCGCCGCAATAATAATATTGTTTTGGATTGAAACTGACGTCAAACTCTCTGTGGATCGTTGCATGAGCAACGTAATGGCCGCCATCTTTTCGGCTGACGGAAACCTCTTCATGGCTAACCTTATTGTGTTCTTTGAAGCTCAATTGATTACCCGCATACGGAATGAGGCTCCATAACAGCAGATTGACATCGCCGCCTGGAATGTAGACACCCGACTCTTGGAACACTTCACCCATCGAGAAAAATGTCTTGAAATAATGCTCGACGGCAATCTCCGCATATTCTTTGTACAATGAGTGTAATACCTCGCTTTTTATAGAGGACGGATCTTCGATGTACATATTGGTACGATACTTTCCACCCGGTAGTTTATCCATGAAACCGTATTCTTCCAGTGATTCGATTTCATCCTCGATAAATACAGGTGAAATGCCCAGTTCTTCGGCGATTCCATTAACCGTGAGCGGCTTGTGATACGTTGAGAAAGCAATGTTTTGTCTGATCGCCGTCGCTAAAAAGTCGGCGGTGTCGCCTTTGTTTCCTGGGGATCCGCTATGCCCTAAATTTGTCATACGAATCGGATTAATGCCCAGATTACCCATCGATCGAATTGTGTTCATCTTGTGTTTCAGCTCCTTTTTTGCTTCAAATAAGTGCCATTTGATCGTGCCGCCAGATAGACCCATCTCAGCCGCGATTTCGCTAATTTTCATTCCACCATAGTAGTGCTTGACAACGATTTCCCTTTGCTGGTGAGATAAAAAAGCTATTTCCCGCCGCAATGCGCCAGCCGTTTCTTGAC
Organism: Paenibacillus sp. P3E; assembly: GCF_001909045.1. Taxonomy (NCBI): domain Bacteria; kingdom Bacillati; phylum Bacillota; class Bacilli; order Caryophanales; family Paenibacillaceae; genus Paenibacillus; species Paenibacillus sp. P3E. The sequence continues at coordinate 9,462 of NZ_LVWH01000010.1, forward strand.
GGATAATCTCGCCATAGCCCTCGTCTCTGGACATCACCTCACTATCATCAATCTGCATTTGGTTGGATGCTTTCACTTTTTCGCCTACGAATTTCGCCCACACATAATGCGCAATCTTAAAGACATAGCTGTTCAGATCCAATAACTCTGTCTTTTTGAGAAGTGCTTGGTATACTTCCAGCGTAATTCTTCCCGCCAGCTCCTCGGCTTCGGCAATCTTTCCCGTCTTGTTCAAAGCAAAACCATATAGCGGCTTGATGTAATCCTTGATGACACGATCAGCATGTTGTTTATTCATGTTCTAAAAGCTCCTTGTTATCGAGTGGCACTCCAATATATACTGCAGTGAAAACGAAAAAGGTTGGGTGGTTTAAGAAAACTTTTTCTTTCGGATGGATACGGAGTGTGATTTGGAATAATATGGCAGTCTTGCTCTTTTGCACGCTCATTTGCCCAGAGAATTAACTTGCTCCCAATACCCCGCACGCATTTGTACCCATTATTCAACAAAAAGCAGCCGGCAAAAAAAGGCGGCTGCCTAGTTGTGTTTATTCCACTATCGTTTCCCGTTAGAGCTTAATCAAATGACGAACCATAATCTTCGCTTGTTTCTATACAAGAGTCCCAAACAAGTAAACTGCAAACACAATAATACTAAGAATCAACATAACTCCTCCCACCCTATAACACAAAGAAGTTCCAAAATGATTATGATATTTTTTCGAAATGATCACTGCCGGTAACCAAAATACAATAGCAGCCATAAATGGAATGTGATACCCCTCGGTTTCATTCGTATATATATCCCAATTGAATAACTTAAAAAGATAATGGCTAAACATGAATCCGTTTTGAAATTTAAAATTAAATAAGAACCCTAAAGCTAAAACAACTATTGCAAATGAACCCGTACCAAACGGTCTTTTTATTGCCACTTCATTTCACTCCCCTGCAAATTGTTGCCCCTTGGCTACATATTGAAAGTCTTCACTGAATAAAAATTAAGCTAGAACAGTCTTTAAGCCATGTTCACCGCTCTCCATATCATCCTCAGCGGGGGAATGATTAACCTATATGGCGGATCGTGTGATAGGGCGTGTTTTATCAATAATTATAATTTATAAATTCACATCAAAATAAAGAGTTCCACATATTATACATGACTAATATGCGGAACCCTTATGCTTAATTATCAACCTAACCCTTCAAAACCAAATTCAACTTCCTTTTGCGCTGCTTCGGTGGCATAACCTTGCCCAAAAAAACCGTTTAGGAAGTATTGCCCTCGTGCAACTAAATCCGCCTGCAGATACAACACTTTAAGCAACACACTTAATTAGGAACCCCATTAGTTGAATTAATTACTCCCAGTAAGGAGTACCACTAAAGAAAAACTTTCACAATAGAAACTGGGTAACCACTCACTAGCTTTTATCTGTTGTTCAGTGGGAGACTTAATAATGCAAGATTCAATCATATATTATATTCTTTCCTTCTTCAGTTAGTTTTTTTAAAGATATAAGCATATGATTTATTTCCTCATCGGAATGTCTTTCCCATGAACTTAATTCAGCCAATATTTTCAATGGCGATTTAGACCTATATGAACGTGTTGGGTTTCCAGGGAATCTTTTATCCGTTAAGTTCGGATCATTTTCGAATTCACCTACTGGCTCTACAATATAAATTCTCTCTTTTGATTTAGATTTTGCTAATTCAGCACCCCATTTAGCAGCGTCTAATGTTGCAGTGAAATATATATGATTAGATTTTTTATCCTGATAATTGGATAAATACAATGGTTCAAGCAAGTCTCCGATTTTCAATTCTGCTTTAGTACCATGAAAGAACGGACCTGGATCTAAGATGTTTTTTTTGTCATTCATATCGACACACCCCTTTTTGTTTTAGACTTTCGTATAAGAGTATAAGGCTAAAGGGGGGCAAAAAGTAGTCTATAAATAAATTCCAAATGAGGTTATAATATAAGTAGAGAGTATGATCTTTGGTATTCCAACAGCCCGATCCTCACCATATCCCTCGACAACACCACCATTAAAGGACTAGGATTCCTCTTCTTTTCGGCAAACATCTTTTTTAATTTCGGTAACAATAACAAAAAAGAACGCCTCTGTAATCGACCATTAAGGAGGCGCTCTACTATGAAGTTATTTTATAGCTATAATTAAGAACCTTTTAGAATTTGTAATAATTCCCTTAGGTGTTTGATTGTTTTCAATGAAATCATTTAGAATTTGAAAGTCCTTGTCCTCATAACCGAAGTGGGGAATAATGGGTGTGTGTTTAAGCAAGAACAACAGATCTTCTGGTCTGTGATAGTAATCTACGGCATTGTAATCGAAGGATTCTACGGATTGAAAACCCGCCTCTTTAAGTTCCCTTATATATGTCTCTTTTAATGTTCCATCGGCAACTCCAAACGCCTGCCCGCGACCAAAGGCATTTTTTAAATCCAGCTTATCCCCTTCACTTACTTGCTGCGTCAAAAAAGTTCCACCATTCTTTAATACCTTAGCCACTTCATTGGAGAAGAATGGCGCGTGACAACACGAAACAACGTCAATCGAATCAAAGGAAAATTCCAAATGATCAGAAGACATCTGTTTAAATTCAACGTTAGAAACATTCGCTTTATTCAGGTTTGATTTTGCAGTTTCCATCATTCCACTCGATATATCAATTCCAAATACAGAATGGAATGAAGAAGCGATGGATAGTACATTTTCTCCGCCCCCTGTTCCTACATCCAGAAGAACATCCGTGCCTTTAGACCTTCTTATCACTTCCTCATAAAAATTCCACTCTATCCCTTCTGACGTTACCTGCAATTTACTGAAATCCCAACCATTAATTTTGCCGACTTTATCATAAAAATCTTTATATTCTAATTCATTCATGTTGAAATCACCTCTACCGCTCCAAACTGGGATGACTAGACTAACGACTTTGAAATCTGACTATTTTCTCACCAGCAACCATTTGTTCATCTAGAGGCTTTCCGTTCGAGAGCTCTATCCAGATCATATGATGCTTCAATAATAGCTGGCTCCAAATTACTGAGCCATTCGGAATACTCTAGATGTGTTGCCATGGATGGATTCTTCCTTAGCTCCTTGCATCTCTTCAAATTCTCTTTCCATCCGCCACTAAGATGTGAGATTCCCCAATCGGCTGCTTGGCTTTTAGACAGGACGACCCCTTCCTCCCACCAAGCTATAAATTTGGAAGCTAAGAGGAGCCAGTCGATGGAATGAAGGCTATTTCCCTTGCCAAACTTCCGCATACACATGGCATATTCCTTAAAAAAGCTAATGAATTCTTCCTTCGAGAACGATGGAATTTGATCTAAATGGGACTCACCATACAATAAGATACTTTGCTCCTTGATCGTGTATAGGGTGAACAGGTCTAATTGATTTTCGGTCCAGACGGATTCGCTCTTTGTTCCCCACCACAAGCCACTGCCCGTTTCCCCGCTCAGCATATTAATCGTAAGAAAGGCACCCTCAAGCATATCGGTGTAGAGGCTCAGGATTTGTTTATCGGCGGATCTTCTAAGCAGGGATGATCTATAATTGGATCTTTGTTTGTTTAAAAGTTCGATTTCGTCTGGGCTAAGGTCCTCTCCAATGATGACGAGAAAATCCAAATCCCCGTATCCGGGCGATAAATCATTGTGGATGGCCGAACCGTAAAGGTAAATACTTCGCAACTTTCTATCAAGAATGGCTCGGATATCATCAACAAATATGGACAAGGTTCGTTCAAGTATTTCGTCTTCAAAGGATTGCGTCAACATTAAGATCGCTCCATTATGATTTTAATATTACATTTCCATCTTATGTTATATGGTTGAGCTAATGGGGACACTGAATAAAAACACAGCCTCGTCCCACTTTAACGAGTTTTTAGCCATTGAAGTTTAGAAAATACCTTGTTTTAGCCTAACCCTTCAAAAGCAAATTCAACTATTTTTTGCGCCGCTCCGGTGACATAACCCTGCCAAAAAAATCCGTTTCAGAAGTATTGCCCTCGTGCAACTAAATCCGCCTTTGAAGCTTGACCATACATTCTTTCGTTGTCGCAGTGACGTACTCCATATAATTCACGGAGCCGTTAAAGTTCAAATAAGCTTCATAACGCAAGCGGATTGCGGGTAAAGCAATTAAATCCAGAACATTATCCTTTGGAACCCACCTGCACTCGCTAGTTTCATCAGAAGTAGTCAACTCTCCACCCACAGCTTTGCACACGAAATCAAACATGACCTTCGTAGGAACATCTGTCACACCGTCATACCACTTATGGACTGCTGTATTCGAAATAACACTAATTAAATGGCTAACAGTGGAGTCTATTCCACTTTCCTCTTTGATTTCACGAATCACGCCATCAATGAGGTTTTCTCCAACCTCAGTTATCCCACCAGGAAACACCCAACCATCGTCATGGGCTTTTACTAATAGGATATTTCCATTTCCATCTTCTACAATTCCGCCTGCAGATACAATATGTGTCGGAAACGCCATTTCACGACCTCCTAATACGGTGAAGTTGCATATTACTTCCACGTGTTTCCTGTACCTTCCTGCTTCGTAGATTTATATGCTACTTCAGATTTATTCCTTTCATGTCCCCATAGCAGTTAACGATTTGTTTCAATCCGTCGAGTGTCTCCCCAAAGTGCCGGTTTGGCCAGCTTCGTGGCGAAACTGCGGTTCGTTTATCAGATACAAAAAGGAGCCATAAGGCTCCTTCCATATAACCAATCAAATTTGAGTAATGCCTTACTCTCCACTATCCTCACTGGCTGAAATAACTTATTCAAGCCCCGCAGCTGCCGATCATATCCCGAATGCAAAACAACAGTAAAAACGGTCCATTCCGATGCGACCAGCTTGAGACTGTGCTGCAGAAGATCCGGAATACACGGGCCAGAAAGGCCTCCCGGCCGGGCGGGTTAATTAGTGATTATGTCATAAACCTTACTCAAATTCGACTTAAAGTATGTAGTAAAGTACCAGTTATGATACACTTCCGGTACATCAATCTCATCAATGCTTTTCTTGTTTTGAACGGCTTCTGCCACGATTTCCATTATATAGGTTAGATATCCCTTCACTTCGTGAAGCTCTTGCAAAGAGCATACTTCGCCATGTCCCGGTACGATCGCTTCTACATCCAGCAGCTCTACCTGCTCCAAAATATTCAGCCATTCCTGAGGATTTGCATACGCCAAAACCGGGTGATGCTTTGAGAGCACCAGATCCCCTATTATGAGAATTTTGTCTTCCGGAATGTACACGATTGCATCACTTTGCGTGTGCCCCCCGCCAAATGTAAGGAGCACAATACTACGATTACTGCCATGTATGGTCATTTGTTGATCAAAAGTTATCGTCGGCAGCGAATGTACCAGATCGGGGAGCATCTTCATAAACTCACGGTCACTAGCATTTTCCCATTCCATTTCCTTTTTTAGCTTCTCATCTGTCTCTTGTTGTATTTGCTCCTCAAATTCTTCGATAGCCTGAACCATCTGCTCCGTGTTTTCCCGATATTGGGCTAACCTGTCTCTGGCAAAAGTATTCATAATCTCACGGGTTGTTGATGTTGAAATAATCTGTGCCGCAGGTAGAAACACTTGATTTCCAGAGGTATGGTCACTGTGCCAATGGGTGTTGATTACATAGGATACAGGGTTTCCCGTAAGGTACTCTGCGGCTGCTTTCAAATCCTCTGCAGCCTGTATTGTCGAGAAAGTATCCACGACAAGAGTAGTATCCCCTAGATCAATAATTGCTGCATTTCCCAAAGAACCGGTACCTGGAACCGCAATCGCTGCAATTACACTATCAGCGACATGATTCAGCCGAAAGTGCTCGGAACCTCTAAATGTTTCTATCCTATTTTTCATACTCACCTCTCCCTTCCAATATGGGAATAGATTATATGCCATATCCATGAGGTAGACAATGATTTTTTCCGGGAAGCAGGCGCAAGATAGATTCTTCAACAACCCGATCATCGAGCACGATATTCATGAACCGATCATTTCGCCAGAACTGCGCGACGTAGTTCCGGCACTTTTCCAGAAAAAAGTCCTTCTCACCTCCGGCGTACCTACGGCTGGATTGCTAAAGCTGCTACTGGTCGGCTGCATCCATGATGCTCTTTTTCTTCAGGTCTGTAGTCAGAGCGGCGCCACCCGGCGCACGACCTGCAGTGTCAGAAGGAAATAATGTATTAGACTGAAAAATAAAGTGTTAGAATATTATTATGGTACAATTTGGATAGACAGGCACTTTCAAAAGGTTGATGATGGAAATATAAAGTTATCAGATTAGAATAATCAGGAGGGATAGGTTTGGGTATTGGTATTATTGTTATTGTAGTATTCGTATTTATCGTCGCCAAGGCCATTCTGAAAGATAACAACAATAAACGGGGCATTAGCGGGAGGGACAGGAACAACTCCGCCGACAGTTTCTTCTTCACGGGAACGGGAGCCGACCTAACCCCTGGTGACGACAGCCACAAACATCATTCCGGCCATCATCATAACGGGGACAACGGAAATAGCGGCCACAACAACCATAACCACGGCGGGAGCAGTTGGGACAGCGGCCATGGCAGCCACGGTGGCTGGGATGGCGGCGGTCATAGCGGCGGACACGACAGC
>NZ_LVWH01000011.1:0-16156 GCF_001909045.1 Paenibacillus sp. P3E
TTATTACATACCTCAGTGGAGGAGGTATGTTAACTATATTATGAATGACTGCAGTTTAATTATTAGTTGAGCAAGTCTGTTCGTCATAAGTGAAACTCAATATGATTTAATAAAAAAAAATCATTGATCTTACCAATTGGGCTGCCATCACCGTTCACAAGCAACTTCGGCACGTGTAAAAGGTATGAATACCTGAAGGTGATTTCAATCCGGTCATTCAACGACCGTGTACGCGGAGATTCTATCACCATCATGATGCCAAAGCGCTGTGAAGCCACGCAGGACCGCTGCTGACGAAGGTACAGGAAGAACGGTGATAAGTCAAACGGAACCGGCTCTCCCTGATCTTGATCGTCGTCCCGCTCCATATCGTAGTGGAAGACCAGGCCCACATTCTCTATGATCCGGTCAGCCCCTGGGGTGTGCGCCTTATCGGAAACTAGATCAGTTTCTATAAATACGCTCGGCTGCTCGAATTGTCTGGCCAGCCAACGGGAACGATCTTGAAGAATTGGAAGAACCGGATAGACCTGCTGCACGAGTTCTGCCCAGGCTTTTAATCCAACATCCATCATGATAGCATCCCCTCCAATTCCTTCTCCAGCCGCTTCATGATCAAAGCGTTCATACCACCCTCCAACTGCTGAATGGCAATATCAAAGTAATGCCGGCCGATGAAAGAACGGGGCTTGGCCATAAACCCAGTCTTTGCTCTAGGGTCGTAAACAAACGTTCCATTGGAGGCCCAGTAGCCCGGGACAAAGTGAGCCTTATGGATGGTGTAGCCGTCATTCAGCAGCCTTGGATACCCACGCTTGCCGGGATCACTGCTGCTCGTACCCAAATTAGAGCCGACCTCCAGCGTAATGCTATTCCGGTCCACATCCCACTCCCAGACGTTGCCGTCCTCCCCGCGAGTAAAGGAGTTCCACATGGTCCCGGTGTCGATCAGATCCTGCTCATCAATTTCGTCGATGATAAGGTTCAGCAGCGTCTCGCCAACAGCCTCCGTGATGTTCCGGAGAATTTGATTCACACCGTCGTCGCTAAACTTCTTAAATTTCTTGGCCAAACCATCAAAATCATGCATGTTCACTGCCCTTCACCTCGCAAGTCACCAGCAGTTCACGCCAGTAACGGCGCGGGTTAGAGTCAATCACCAGATACCGGCGTCCGAACAGCAAAACTTCGTCACTGATTCGAACATCCGCTGTCTTCGGAACCCCTATTGTCTTTTTGATAATGTATATGACAGGATTGGATTCTGCTTTGGCATCCGTCTGCGTCTTAACAACGAAACATTTCAGATCCGCGACCTTTCCCGCCTTCCGATCGCTGAACAGATTGTCCGCATCCTGCTGCCGGCCGACCCGGTACACCGAGAGTGGGGTATTCATGCGGTGATTCATAGCAAATAGGCCGTGATGTTCCCATCATCCGGCCCGGACTGCTGCTTCTTGACCCAGAGGAAGAGGATAGAGTCCACATCAGCATTACCCGTGGTCTTTCCCTCCACCGCCAGTCGGGTGTATGTCCAGGCACCATCACTTTCTGCTGAATAGCCCCGTGCAGCGGAAGCCAAGTATTCCTCACTGTCCTGCAGGGCCAGCGATTCCGCCAGCTTCACCCAGGCAAGCAAAAGCTGCTTATCTACCATCGCTGGAAAAGGAACAGGTAAATACAATTCTATCCGGGTCTGTGCGTCATCGATGTACTGCTCAAGCTGGTCACCAGTCTCCTCCTGCACGGCGCTGACACGGCTGCGGATTTTAAGGAGTGTCGTTGTTAGCATTCGGAACACCGCCGCCTTCCAGCGTCTTCAGAGCAGCGATCAGCTCAGGCTTCTTCATGTCAGCAAAACCTTCGATGCTGGCTTTCTTCGCTTTGTCCTTCAACTGTACAACGGTAAGGTCCTCCAGCGGAATCACCTTTTCCTCATTAACTTCAAAATCAGGATGATCACGCAGCTTTTCCAGCACAGTCTTGTCTTGTACAAGCACCGGCTTAGCCGGCTCGAACCGGATACTATATAGCCGAAGGGAGGCATTTTTGCCCCTGTAGGTTACGTATGGCATTAAAATTCCACCCCTTCCACATAAGCCAAGGCCTGCGGTTCTTCGAAGATGGCGTCAAAGTCTGAGTGAATCGCATAGAACCGCTTATCCGTCCAGATTGCTTCCTTGCCCTCAGTCGTCTTACGAATCTGCATATCGTAAGTGTGGACCATGGCAAAGTTCGGCTGATAGGTAAAGAGAATGGCGCCTTCCGGCATACTCCAGACCTCTTCAACATCATAAGCATTGACTTGCTTCGTACCCCCCATAATCTGCAGTTGGATTGATGCACTTGTATCCTTCTCCGCCAGCATCTGAAGACGCTCGCTGAAGGTGTTCGGATGCATGAAATATTTGAACACGCCACCGGCTCTGTTCCGGGTCGGGATCGCTCGCTCTACCTCAAACAAAACCCCAGTTTTCTCTTTAGCCGAAAGTGTTTTCCAATCTAAGTAATGACCGGTGGTACGCGCCTTCTTCAACCACCCATCATTTATGCTCAGAAACTCATAATCCGGATCAGTGTTCGGGGTTGCCTTATCACCATTAAAACCAATATCCTGCATATTCTCACCATAGTTGTTGGCCATGTTCCGCATAATGATATCTTCAGCGTTTTGACCGCGTACCCGCTGCGTCTGGCGGATAAACTCTTCTGTGATGTCGAAAGGCAGTACTACCGGCTCTACTGAATAGGGAATCTGCGGGAAGGTAAGCCCTGGTGTATTGGTCGCCATGATATTCTCTTTTTTACCGCGCATGTTCCGGCCCCGCACACCGACTTTATCGATGGTCCCTTTGGAACTCTTCCGGTTCTCATGACGGATGCCTTTCAAGAAACCATTTGCCTCATACGCCATATCGGTGAAGGCTTCGACTTCCTCATAGTTCAAGGCGTTTTGGTCCATCGTAGTTACAATAGTTGATTTCTGGATGCTAGATCTCGTGATAATACCGTTTGTTTTCATAGTATGCATTCCTCCTTCGAATTACAGGAAGCGTCCGAAACTAACGGCGCCTTCTGATTTGCTGATTTCTTCTTCATCACCTTGAGCGGAGGCTCCGCGGCTATTCTTCACCAGCTGCACATCAGCTGTTAGCGACTGTATCTGCTCACTCAACGGTGCCAGAGCTATGGCAATGGCATCTGTAATCGCAGTCTCTTCTACGGTCGCAGCCGGAGCAGCAGCACCGGCGGGTTGATCACCCTCGACACCTTCCTCTTTCTTCAACTCCGCAATCTCTGCCGTCAGGCCTTCTACCTGCTTAGCGATCGGGGCCATTGCGGCCGTAACGGCCTTGGCAATATCTTCAGTTTTCAATTCGTCTTCCCCCTCGGGCTCCTCTTCTACGGGAGCCGTTTTATTTTTCAATTCAGTTAGAGCAGCGATAGCATCGTCGACGTGTTTCAGGTTGCCGGCTGAAATCTTTTTACCGGCTTTGGCAATCTGCTCCGGCGGCGCGCCGATGGCCTTGATAATGTCGTCCTGAATCAGCACACCTTGAGCGATCTCTACAAAATCCTGTAGCGCCTCCCGAATGGTCTCCGCATCAGTTTCCAGTCCACTCTGCCAGCTGTCCCAATTAAAAAGAACCGAGTTGAGGGCATCCTGCGCCGCCCAAAATTCTCGGTTCTTCCGGTTCTTATGATATTTATCTGCGACCGCGCCTTTTTCAATCAGCCCCAGCGCTTTGGCTATTCGGCTCAAGATCCCCTTGGATACTTCCTCTTCCTCCTCGATCTCTTCCCGCTTACCTACACCCCACATTGAAAAGCCTGTTATCTCGCATTTCTTTATGGCCTCCCAAGTATCGTCGTCCGTCACTTTCACAGCTGCCACCCAGGAGCCCTTCGCGATCTGCTGCTCACCGAGCGTCATGTCACAAGGAGCAATGAAAGACTCTATGACAAATCCCTTGTCGGCTTCGAGATCGTGCTGCTTGTCGATGTTGTAGGTGTGTTGCTTCTCCATAAAGAGATGAGCTGCCTTCTCGATCTCGACTTCATCCATTTGATCGTCATGAGCATCGGCCACATCCGGCTGATACACTACTCCTTTGACAATTCGCTTGTCATCGTCAATTTTGGCAATCTGGACCTGTTTCTGAATGGCATTCTTTCCAGCAGCCTTGATAATAGCAAACGGCACGCCGTTTGCGCCCTTGTCTACCAGAGAGATATGCGTAATCTTAGCGTCTTTCAGTTTAAAGCTCATAATCTGTTCTCACCTCCTTTCATGAAATATCAATCCATCACCGACTGCATTGTGCAACGGCATTGTATAATTTCTTCCGGTCGTCCTGAAGGATCACCAGGGAACATAAGCTTGCTCTTACCGACTTCAAAAGGCTTGTCCAGCGGCTGCACCTGCCGTTCGCCTTACGGTGTGTCTTCCTGGTGCGATCACCCTTCGAAGAACGCCATTTCTTACCGATGACCACCTCGGATTGCTTCCAACCCTCCAACTTACCACCGTTGGCTGCGGCCGTGCTCATGGTTCGGGAAACGGTAATGGACCGCTCTATGTTAAAAGGGCCAGCGTCTCCCTTAGCAGCGGCAGCGCTGACCTCTCTCACCAGCAATGCCCGCTCGGAGGGTGTCTTTCCCTCCTTGATGGCTTTCTGAAAGGCTCGGGTCATGACATCCGCACTAGTCCCGTTCATATCTGGAACAAGCTTCTGCAGGTTCTTAGCGAATCGGGACGCTGCCTTGTTTTTCGTGGACCAGGTCTTATCGGTGTTTAAGACCGTCAGCTCCGATTCGCCGGCAAGATGATACAGCGGCGTGAAGGCATCATATACCGCCTGTTCAAACTGGACTGTGAATAAATCACCGGACTGTACGGACTGTATAACCTTGCCCAGCTCCCCGAGATCAAGCAGCAGCTCCTCGCTGAGTTCCAGAATCGCATCATGCAGCGCCTTCCCCTGAAGATCAAGAATCTCAACAATCCGATTCTCTCCTTGCTTGTAGAGTTCTTCCAGCACCGCGCGCTCTGCATTGGTTAGTTCCAGGCTGTCTAGAAACTCAGTGTCGTCCGCTTTGGCGATGAGCTCCCAGCATTCCTTACACATGGTCGACTACCTCATCATGACTCTGACGTAGCAGACGCTTGGCAATTGTAGCCACACGCTCCTGCAGATCGTTCACATCGGAGTCAGGTTCAGGTACGGTTATAGCCGGCTGGCTGTTCACAAGCTGCGCGATCGGTGTATCCAGGTATTCCGCACTGTACTTAGACTCATCAATGGTTGTATCAAGTACTTCTTCAGCAATAGGAATCAGATCCCGCACCAGCATTATGCCCCGGTCTGCGATAAAGTCCAGCAATGCCTTCCGGTCTTCTGGGTCAATGATGCGCGGCCCGCGCAGGGTCGCCCGCACCCGGAAGATGCCCATAGCCGGAAACAGGCGTTTATTGAAAATCTCATCCATAATCCACTTGCGGTAAGGCTCAAAGACCTGCTCCTCTGCAAACCGCAGCGCGGCCTGCGCCGTAGCGCGATTGTAATCGGAGCTCTGCCCCACCAGAATCGGCGGCAACCTGAACGCGGATAGGATGTCGGCTTTCTTGTCCTTTCCATATTCCAGGAACAATGCATCCTGCTGCAGTAGATCATTCAGTTTGTCCAGCTTGATGGCCACTTTCTCGACCTTCTCATCTAAAGGCCCGCCGGTCTCTTCCCCTATCGCTTCCAAGTAAAGTATGCCGCCCTGCGATTGTGCTCCCTTAACATTCCGCAACAGCTCCATGGATTGCTTGGTCAGCCGGCCATTGGTCACAGTCAGCAGCATGGAAAGCATACGGCCATTGGAGAAATAGGAAACATTTAGCTCCTCAGCCTCCCGGCTGCCGACCACGCCCGGCGCATTCCCAAACCACCGCGGCTCCCCGTAGGGGCCGTCATTACCAAGCTTCAGAGGAATGATCTGATTGCCTTGACCTTCTGTTCCGAAGGATCTGAACCATACTACCGACTGCCCGCGCTTCATGGCGTATTTCCGGGCGTAGATGTCCTGCGAGAACTCCTCGACCTTCTTCGACGACCGGATCAGCCGCGTCCGCTTGATTGTCACCTTGTCAGTTTCCCGGGTACAGCGTACATATTTGGGATTCATCCGGTAGAGTGTCGGGAACTCACTACCCGTGGGCCAGGCGAACTCCACATTCGCATTCCCGCTACTCTCAATGTCCTCAATCAAAGAGCTGATAATCTCATCCGGTGTATCCTCCAGGTTACAGGTCTCCAGAAACTTGTCGGCCCTGTTCCACTCCTCAAGCGCGGTCTGATCGCTCTCCCCCGGGATATATTCCAAAGCAATGCCGTAACCGGCAATGTTCCGCTTGTATGCCTCAATGCACTGCGGGATAATGTTGCTGTTTCGGACCAGAAGCTTGCAGGAAGCAGGGTCGTTGCCAGGAGGGAATGGCAGCAGCCCATGCTGATCATAGAGGTTCTCAAAGCTATCCGGCAGCTGCGCGCTGGAAGGAATGTGCCTATCCTCTGCTTTTGTTATCTGGAACCACTGTGCTTCGCCGCTCATTCGTTATACCCACCCCAAATCATTATCCATTCGTTCCTCTCGCTCTTTCTTCCGTTGTTTCACACGCTGCAGCAGATAATCCGTATGGATACCATACCGGCGCGCGTCACAGGTATGGTCGTTTTGCTTAATGGGCTTGTCCTCACCGCGTTCGGCGGCTTTTTCATCCCATACGTAAGACACCAACTCCTGAAGGGAATTGGTGTTATCGGCACAGATATACAATTCATTGCGCTGGAACCGGTTGGACACCGTCTGAATACCATCCAGTACCGTATTCACAGCAGCCCGGACATTCTTAATATCGCGTTTCTTCAGCTCAATAATAAAAGCCTTTGCTGATGGGTCGATGAAGATTGCATACTCATCGCCGTCAATAAAGGCTTCCAGGTCATCCGCATATTCACCATTCGTTTTCTCACCCTTGCGGCGGATGTTGTGATAATACTCTTCCAGCTCATAATAGATGTTCCCGCGGACTCCGTATTTCAGGAACGCTGTTGGATTATTGGCCCCGTAGTCAATACAGATGAACTTACGGTCAAACTTGGCCGGGAACCAGTCCCGTGCCTTCTTATGGACCGCGTCATCAAACTTGGAGAAGATGACTCCTTCGGCCATGACCCAAAGACCCAGGATGTACCGCTGATAGAAAATCCCGCTGTACATGCGCCGGTACCGCTCACGTACCCGCTCGGAGAGTGACAGGTTATCCTCCATTGTGAAGTGCAAGTGCAGCGCATGCTTCTTCTGAAGCTGATCCAGCCATTCCATCTTAAACCAATGATATGGGCCAGCTGGGTTGCAGTTAACCACAGCTTAGCACCATCCACCGAACAACGGGCGGTCGCTTGGTCTACGAAGGACTTTGGCATGAGTGCCACTTCATCAAAGAACATGCCGGCCAGCGTAATCCCGGCGATCAGATCCTGTGAACTTTCATCTCGGCCCCCAAACAAGAAAAACCGGTTGCTGATAAGCCCCCGGGTAACGGTGAGTACATTTTCAGATCGATTGTCATGAACATGATACCCACGGCTGGCCAGCATACGTTTTAGTGGCCCGACTACGTTACGGCGGAGTGCGCCGATGGTCTTGCCGGTGTCCACCAGGTCAGAACCTTGAGCTGCTTATCGGAGAATGGAGACCACTTGAACGCCGGCGGCTTGAGTTTAAGCTTCGCCATCGTCGCTCCACACTCCCGCCGCCATGCCCTTCAGCGCATCAATAAAGCCATCATCCTCGAAGTCTTCCTTACCGCCACCACCGCTCAGCATCTGCAGCTCATACTCCATGGTCTCAATACGGATACGCTTCTCGTCGTCGGTCAGCCGGTTCTTCAGCTCGATAGCTCGGATCTTCTTATCCTGAATGCGAGTCAAAGCTTCCTCCAGCTTCACAATGTCGTCCAGCTTACGGAAGCCCTTCTCCTCGATCTTCGACTCCATCATTTCATTTCGGCTGTGCGGAATCTTCTTTGTGATACCTGTCTTTTCGTCGTGAATAGTAGCGACTTCTTTGATAGCCTTAAGCTCATAAAAGACGTTACGCTCCGTTTCGGTTAGCCCATCCATCAGGAATTTGATCCGCTGCATCATGCGCCGCTCCCAGATCGTCAGGAGGTAAAGAGATTCATTCGCCTGAATAATCGGGTCAGTATCCACCTGATTGATAAGCTGCTGCTCAGTTTCGGTCAGGGTATCCAACCAGATAGTTTCGTGTTCACCGGTGGTGACGGCCTTCTTGTTGCCAGGCGGCCCACCGGTCCCGCCGTTGTTTCCCTTAGCGTTTTGATTGCCCGGGGGAGCGCCGCCACGATTGCCGACTGCGTTCTTGTTCCCTTTGGGAGCGCCGCGATGTGGAACGTTCCCTCTCGTTTCAATTGGAACGCTCTCTTTGGATTCGGGTGAAACGTTCCCTTTGAGCTTTTCTTCCCAACGATCAACAGACTTCCACTTGCGGACCTTATTTTCGCCAACAAAAAGAGCAGCGGCGATGTCCTTCAGCTTCATCGTCCCGCTGCTCTCCAGCCACATTTGCTTTCCCTTGTCCCGCTCGGGACTGCGTTCTCTAGCCATGCTACATGTCACCACCCCCATACAATCCCAACATTAAGGATATTTATATTTTTTTGTCTTCAATTCGGTAAATTGTCACAGTATCTTTGGGTATCTGACTAACAAATGAATAATCTATCTGGTGATCTTATTTTGAAAAGGATGGGATATAATGCCAGAACATAAAAATTTATTACGTCGAATTGTTTATGATGAGCCATTTTCAAAAACATGTTACAAAAAGGTATTAGGTGTTAAAGTACCTTACCCTTGCTTTGGCATGAAAAGAAAGAAAATAGAAATTTACCTTGTAACGAAGTATCCAGAACAAACTACCCCTGTACAAAAAGCAGCAATTCTTTCTTGTGCAAAAGTAGCTTCTAGCGTAGCACTTGCTGCATTTAAGGTAGCCTACGCAGCAACAGTTGGTTCCACTGGTGGTATTGGAGCAATACTTGGTGGTGTGGCGGCAGGTATTGCTGCAGCTGAAACCGCAGGGAAAAAGTCTTTTGATGAGTGTAAGAAAAAATCTCTTCCGAACGATATAGCACGTCAGACAGGTATATCTATCAGGCAAGAAAAGTCTAATAGAAGTTATGAAATACACACAGACAATGAAATAAGTTCAGCAATCACTCAACTCAGTCATTACAATCATCATAGTGATAATCAAATCACATCACCTTACCCGTATGCTAACTACAATCAATATCAATATCCTTATACTCAGACTACTCAAAGAGATGAAGTGTACTATAACTTGTCAAGTCCATTAAGCGATAGCTCTCCTATCTATATTGAATACCCTGAAATAGAAGAAGAGGTATCTGAGATTGAAACATTTAATTCTGCTGATGATGATAACTATTTCATAGAGCAATAATTATATTTCATCCTTCTGCAGCTCAATATCAATCTCAATCAGCTTCTTCAGATCGTCCACCGTCTTAATTTCAATTCGACCGTCCTGGAAGTCCTTGACCCACTTGGCTATGCCGGCCTTAACGATCTTCCGGTATTGCGCCTTACTTTCGAGGATACCAGCCATAACTTCGAGCTCATGTTGCAATAAAAGTTCATCTTTTGTTCCCATTGCGTTCCCCTCGGCTTCCGTGTATATTTGGAAACGAGACAGCGGATGTCCGAAAATGCCGCGCGCGGCGGGCCGCTGTCTCAGCCGGGGGATACCCTGGGTGATTGGGAGGACGTTAACGCGTCCTCCTTTTAATATGTCTTGGCATAAGAAAACCGCCCAATCTTTAGGCGGTTGATTCTAAACTATAGCGTCACGTAGCTTAACTTTTTATTACTAGATGAAGTAAGGGGAAGGGTCGTCCTGAACTGTCCAATTCCGATCGTCCTATCTGTACAAAACCAAACCGTTTATAGAATGTGTACGCTCCATCGTTTTGCTCATTCACATCAACCTGGAGATTGCTGCCTTTTAATTTTTTGGCATGTTTTATCAATCGACTACCTATACCCCTTCCGTGATATTTGGGATCTACGAATAGCATCTCTATCTTTGTTCCGTCAAGCCCAATAAACCCTGTCGGTTCTTCATTTTCGTTCAATTCCAACCAAATCTCAACTTCATTTAGCGCTCCGTTTTGAAGCATCTGATGATAAAATTCAATATCCTCATCAGTCAAAAATGTGTGTGTATGACACACAGCCTTGTACCAAATATTTATTAAATTATCATGATAGTTTTCTTCATGTGGGACAATTTTGTTTAGCATTACTCAGCCTCCGTATTTCTAATTTGTCAAAAGATTAATCCCCTTGATAAATCTTCTTTTTAATATCATACAGAGTCAAACGTGGAAATGGGAAGCTTTTGCAAAGATAAGTAATCGCCACCGTACTATCCTGTCATTAGCTTAATAAAAAATCAAATACAAAACTTAAGCCTATCTTTAAACTACGGGATCAGTACGACGAATCAGCACGGGCTCAATATCGGTCGCTTCCTGATATCGCTTCTTAATGACATCACAGAAGATCGGATCTAGTTCCATTGTCTGGCATGTCCGGCCAAGCTGGTCACAAGTCATAAGGGTGGAGCCGCTGCCACCGAATAGATCGACCACAATATCCTCACGCTGGCTACTGTTCCGGATCGGTATGGCCAGCAGCTCAAGTGGCTTCTTTGTAGGATGAACATATTTGGTTACATCCCCCTTTGAAACCTCCCAAACCGTTTCAGGGAGTGGATCTTCTGCCGGTAAACCGGACCGCCAGACCGTGGTCTGAGTACGATCGCCGTACCATGCCGGGGCCTTGCCCATCATATGGCCATAAAAGACCGGCTCATGCTTCCAGCGGTATTGTGCCCAGCCGAAAGTGGCCACGTTCTTGACCCAAATGCACTGGCAGCGTACCGCAATCCCTGCGACGTTCATCGCGTCCTCAAATTCCCGCTGATAGGATGAAGGATGGAAGACATAGATTGCAGCGGTCGGTTCCATGGCCACGGCGTACTGTTCAAAGACGGCATGCAAAAAGCCCGCAAACTCCTCTGCGGGCATATCGTCGTTCATTATAGAGCTGCGACCATCGGCAGCCAAGCGGGCTGAGTCGCTCTGTACCGCCACATTATAAGGGGGGTCCGTTACAATTAGAGACGCCTTCACCCCGTCCATCAGTTTGGCAACATCCTCAGCATCCGTAGAATCACCACACATGAGAATGTGCCGGCCAAGCTGCCAAATGTCACCGCGCTGCGTTTCAGGCTCTTTGATTTGATCAAGGGCTCCCTTGACGTCAAATTCGTCTTCCACAACTGGTAGATCAATCTCGGTATCCGACATGCCGCCGAACTCTGTGATCAGCTCTTTGATCTCCTCCGGATCAAAACCGGACAGCGCCAGATCCGCCTCGCCTTCCTGCAGTTCACTCAGCAATTGCGCCAAGGCTTCATCATCCCAGCGGCCAGATACCTTATTCAGCGCCAGATTCAGCAGACGCTCCCGCTCCGGGTCTAGGTTAACTACCGATTCGGCCAGCTCCGTGCAGTTCTGCTCATTGACCAGTACCTTGTACCGCTGATGGCCGCCGACCATGTTACCAGTCTGCTCATTCCAAACGATTGGGTCAACGTAGCCGAATTCGTCCAGGCTACGGCGAAGCTTCTCATACTCCGGATCTCCTGGCTTTAAATCAATTCTTGGGTTGTAGGTTGCTGCGTTAATTTGCTCGATTGATATGGTCTTAAGAATCATTATCCAGAACCCCCGTGTAAGGAATTTTGTAAAAGAAAATTATTCAATGTAACAAAGCATGATGTTCATCACTTACTTTTTTTGTAATTAGCGGTAAGGTCATCTAACAAAATTTAAGGAGGTTTCTTTTGAATGAAAAAACTCTTATTAGCATCATTTGCTGCTCTAATGTTGTCGTTTGGCCTCTTCTTTTCAAACTCCCCGCTTTTTACTCCTACAGCTGAGGCAAAAGCTCAACAGATAGTATATTCAATTCACCTTACCCCTGGTGGAACTTATCAGTTAGGTTCAGGAACAGGATATAAGTATGTTATACTCCAAGGCGACTTTAAGAAACTCACAGTTTCAAGCAAAGGACTAGTTACTGCCACTACAAGCCCCATCACTGACGATGACGGTTTTGTAGGTGATATTTACGTAATTGATAAGTATGGGAATTCATTAGAATTTGTTCATGTATATATTAATTAGTATTAATTTGTTATACAAAAAGTCCACACTACTTGTTTAGTGTGGATTTTTTGTGTTGAGTTGGTTTTTCATCTTCGGTTCGCCAGAAATCCAGCGAGAGACGAACAGAATCAGCCCGCCCTGCTCTTTTCCGCGCATCATCACACAAACGCACGTTCCTACAATCAAGGCCTGAGATCGGCTTACAGAAGGCCGCTTTCAGGCATAAAAAAAGCACCCTAAGGTGCTTATTGATATCTCTTCAACATAATATCACGCAAATGGTCACAATCTGTGATTTTAGACCCTAGCAAGTTCCAAATGTCATCCTGATAGCTCTGAAGATTCTTATCTGTCTTTTCACGTCTCGAATAATCATTACCAAGTATATTCAATCCATCGACAATATTTAATATTAACGAAGCAAGTTCACTGTCTGTCTCAATCGCCGAGCCCAGAAAGTTGTTAACTTCATTTGTTATTTCAAACGTCTTATCAAATACATCTTGAACCTTCTCAGCTTCCATTCCAGCCATAGACCACCAATGCTTATCAAGGGTACTCCTAATAACTGAGATAAGCTCCAGTCTTTTTTTTTCACGTCCTGGCCTTTCGTTCCGTTTTTGCTTCCAGAAAGTATACCAAGCAGCACCAAATGCACCCATTGTACCGACGATGCCTCCCGCAAAACCACCCCAATCGAAACTCAATGCATCTCCTCCCTTCGACATCACAATTCGACGTCTAGGAAGTTTTTACCTTCTGACATTTTACCCTACCACAAAACTGTGCTGTTCCTTCCCAGCGCCCCCATATGCAACCCTTACACTTAGCCGTCTGCTGGGGTGGGTCTTTTAAGCGCCGCAGCTGCTTCCTCTTCAAATCAATTCCCCCAATATAAAAAAGCCGCCCAATAATGAGCGACTTAAGAATATGTATTCATTTCAATCGTGCTATGAGCCTGATCAATAGAGCGGCGTCCGCTCCGCATCCGCAGCAAATGCGCTACGCTCTTTGCTTAAAATCTTTACGGACTTTGTTACAAAGGAGAACAAGACCATTTTACTGACTCAGTGAAATGAGAGTCAAAACCACCGGCAGTGAAAATACGGCTTGAGCACATCTAATCACACATCATACTTTTTATTTCTCACTATTTCGCTTAAGCGCTCGTCTTAGTATTATTGGCTTTTTTAGCAGCTGTCATCTTCTCTCTCATTTGCAAAAGCATTTCGATAAGCTCTTCACGACCGATGAGACGAACATTATTTGACTTTGCAAGCTTGTAAGCCTGCTCAGTATAATCTCTATTTGTTACAACCCAAGCTGCTGAAGCGCCGTAATGCGAAACTGCCCCACGAACCTCTTGTACTGCCTTCAATCCCACATTCTTGCCGTACCTTTTTGCCTGGACTACAATTCGCTTCCCGTCTTTAGATAGGACCAGATCAGCGCCATAATCACCGGCTGCTTGAGTAACTTCAGCTTTGTATCCTTGAGATCGGACGAGGTGGCCAAGGTATTGTTCAAACTGAACACCTTCCATTTTATCAATCTCAGCAATACCAGATTTCTTTAAGCGTTCGGCTCGCTTTTGCCCTATAATAATCATCAATGCAACTACAACAACCACGCCGACAGCCGCTCCAACTATAGCCCCCTGTAAGGTTTTAGTTAAATAGTATCCTCCGAGTGCTAATCCCATTGCTGCTAAGCCAGCCACCCCTTGAAAAAACTCTTCTTCTTGCTTTGCCTTACTCTTTCTTCTTGCCATTTGGAACCTCCGCTATTGAAAAAGCTTAGCTTCTGCAAAGTCTATGAATGTGCTACTACGATAATCTTCTCCTTCTGTAGAAAACTCAATTCTTAATTTAAGCACACCGGATATATCTAACTTGATTTCCCTAGGTAAATCTCCACCTAACATCTCCGGAGATGAGTAAATTTCTTGACCATCAGCTATGATTTTTATTTGTCCAGTATTGGCACTGTCCTTTGAATAATCATCTATACCAATAAAACCTGTAAGCTTCTTATATTTACCATTGAGGTTATATTCTATTGATCCCGTCCCGTTATTCGACATGTAAAACAAATTCTCAAGCCCTATACCATGTAAATATTTATTATCTGCAATGATAAAATTACCATTATTACTTGGAATGCTTGAACCAGCATTATCCCATTTATTAAAATGAAACTTTGTATCTTTCTTGTCTGTACGAGCATAAGATAAATCGGACAAATATTTATAAGTCCCCTCTTTTTTCCCAACCCAAGCTGTTTTGTTCTTACCATCATAGGTGAAATCTTGACCGGAATTTTTTGCAAAAGAACTTGCCGAGACGTACAATTGTCCGTTATAGATAATTGATTGTGACGATTGTTTCTCAACACCATTGAACATGTACTTTACGTTTTCCAGTACAGCATTTAATTTTACATTTGTTCCGGCAAACACAGTAGAACCTGCTACCAATGAACCTATTGTAAGTCCAACCATCAGTCCCTTAAGCTTATCCTTCATCTGCTTTCTCTCCCATGAACTAGTATATTCTTACTAGCCAAGGATTCGACAATACTTTCCTGTATCCTCTCACATTTTTCGGTGGATTTTGTCAATTTTTCGTATTAGCTTTTAGGAATGCAAAAAACGAGAGGAGATACGCTCCGGTTAATGCTACATCGCTGCAGCCGTGCGTTTCACTCTCGCCTGATTTCCACAGTACAAATATATCATGTTAAAACCCTAATGAACGGCATTTATACGGTCATAAGTCGGTCAAAAAATTATTGACTAAACCTTCTAAAGAAGCTTGGGTAATCTTTAGGTTCTACCTCGTTAATATTAGCTCCATGTCGAGTGTAATACTTATCCGTATAAATCATAGGATTAGGAGTGGACTTAACAGTAAATATCAATACATCTTTTTCAAAATAATTTATTATTCTTATGTTCCGAGACAACATATCTTTCGCCTCATCAGAAATAGGCTGTTTTTTTATTTCTTGTATTACCCATCTATAGAATGAATCAAGATCCTTTTTTAAAATCTGAGCTTCATGTCCTATCCCTGTTATAAAGAACCCTCTATAATTCGTTGGTTCAATTCCATATATTTCTTTTATTCGCTGAGCATCTGTAAATTTGTCTGAAACACCCACGCATACATAACCAATTGAATGTGGGCTATTATTAGCCATAGCAGTTAGTGTTTTTATTATTTTCGAAAAACTTTTTTCATCAAAAGCATTAGAAGAATCCAATATTGTAAAACCCTGTTTGAAATCATATAGCGTTTGTTCTGTCTTCGATTGCATCAATAACGATTCGAATTCAGTTAACCATTTATGACTGGCCGGATCTTCCTCAGACTTATTCTTGAAACAACTTTGCAGGATACCTGAAACAGCATTAACATTATCATTTTTATTAGACGCGCTCCAGTTCCCACCTTCAGTTATTTTAATGTGAGAAGCGATGCCCGTTAACTTCTTTTCCAGTTCTGTATAACTACTTATTTGTTTGTTTTCTTTTATTAATAATTTGTGGAAAGCTAAAAAGACAACATGGAAATATCTTGGCAGCTTCAGAGCAGGATCACCAAATACTATTTCTCTAAAATTTTTGGTGCTTATATGTAGAACCGCTCGTATCTCATCATATACATTTATAAATTGTTTTTCTAGATTTTCAATGCCTATTTTTCTAAGTTGTACTTCCAATTCGAATGATCTATCACTCTCTTTCAAACCATAATACTGATCCGAAATTGTTGAACTTGAAGGTGGTATATCAGAGAACGCCATCGCTGCTATTATATC
>NZ_LVWH01000012.1:0-16136 GCF_001909045.1 Paenibacillus sp. P3E
TTGAACGTCTGGATCAATGGACGCGAATGAGGGTGCGAGCCTTTATGCGCAAAAAGAGATCTACGGTGTCAAACCGGCTGATACCAAACAAAGTACTGGAATCAGCCGGAATGGTATTTCTAACAAGCTTACTCACCACACGTTCCTAATTCAGGAGTGAAATAAGCAATCCGGCGACGGATGAAGGAAACTCACTCCTGAAGATGGGGAACTGACGAAGGAAAGCCGTGTGCGGGAAATCCGCATGCACGGTTTGACGGGGAGTCCGAGGGAGTAATCCCTCGTCTTACCCTACTGTTTTCAGAGGGGCAACTAAAAGGGGCTCATTGGAGGGATTTGGAGATATTTGTCGAATTAACTATAGGTATAGCTTGTATGTGAAGGAGGTGAATCCCGGTGCTGTTGTCAAAAGCTTGCGCAGACATAGGCATACGGGAAAGGCAATGTGGAACTGGCTAAAAACATCCAAAGCATCGGCGATCCAAGAGGATACTCAGAACCAACCGGCTGAGACCCTTATAGAATCTTCCCATCCCAAGATCATTATTATCACTGGAACCAGCGGTTCGGGTCGGAAAAGTATTGCCAAGCAGCTTAGTGCTTCGCTGGGAATCCCCTACATCCTTCCGTACACTACACGTGCGGCCCGCCCGCAAGAGGAGGATGGGCAACATTATCATTTTATCTCTGACGGCGAGTTTCAGGCGATGGTAGAGACAAATGCATTTTTCCAGAGGGTCCATTTGGAGCGGGGGCACTACGGAATTGCATTGGCAGACCTCGAACAAGGCATTGAAGAGCATAAAGCCGTCATCGTTGTAGTGAATCATGAAGGCGCCAGCGCATTTCGGAAGAAATACGGCGAGGAGGCCTTGCGGATTTTCATATACGTCACGAAGAATGATATCCAGCTTCGGTTGGAGCGGGAAGCGGTGCCGTACGGCATTGTGGATGAATATCTGGGGAATTATACGGAGGAAGTGGCCTTTAAAAGGGAGTCGGAGTATCTGCTGCAGAACATGGAACCGGAGCTCACGGTCCAGAAAATTAAGGAGTTCTTACAGACGAAAATATAGGCGGCGGGGAATTCGTATCCCCATCATAGAGGGATGTCTCAAAGCCATAAAGTGGCTGTGTGAGACATCTCTTTTTTTGCAAATATAAGGATTTATATGTTTCACGCTATAAAGATTCTTCCTGGTGGTCAAAAGATAAGCAGATGGCATCAGACTGTCCCGCTTCATGGGGAGATTACTGCTCCGCAGGAGCCAGATGAACCTCTCCCCAGTCATACATACTGCGCAGGATGGGAACGAAGTTCTCACCGGTGGCGGTTAGGGAATACTCTACACGGGGAGGGATTTCCTTGAAAACCTCACGGTGCACAAAACCGTCCTCCTCAAGCTCCCTTAGCTGTTTGGTCAGCATCGCCTGGGTGATATCAGGAAAGGTGCGTTTGATCTGCCCGAACCGTTTGGGCCCGACCGACAGATACCATAGAATCACGATTTTCCATTTGCCTCCGACGATTTTTTGCACCTTGGTTAAGGGACAGCTTGTAACAAAATCAGTATTCTTACTCATTTTGATTCTCCTCATTACTGCATATATGCGCTGAAAAGCCTATCAATTCAATTAGTATGATTTATGATAGTATATACTATAAAACTGCCTACTTGTCCTTTGGATACTATGGGCTTAACATTACCTTAGCATTAAGGCATTGGCAAGTCATTGATATATTCTGGAGGCGAACAGCGTGAATATTAGTATTTTATACGGTCATCCGTATGATAAAAGCTTTAACAAAGCGATTCTGCAGCAGGTTACTGCTCATCTGGAACAGCGGGGGGCTGCGGTCAAGGTGAAGGATCTGATACAGCTGTCCTTTGATCCGGTGCTCGAACTGAAGGATTTGGAAGCCAAGTTCACCAAGGTGTTGCCGGAAGACGTAGCGAAGGAGCAGGAGGACTTATTATGGGCTGATGCGCTGATTATTATTTCTCCTGTATGGTGGGGAGGATTTCCGGCTGTCATTAAGGGATATATCGACCGGGTGTTCACAACAGCGCTGGTCCGTTCTGCGGAGGGGGTATACGGACTGGAGGGCAAACGTGCGTACTCTATTTTTACAACAGGCTCTTCAGAGGACTACATCCGCACCTCCCGGCAAAAGGACATGCTCTACGCGGCTAACGACAATCTGTTCGGTTTCGCCAAGTTTGCGGATGCTGAGCTTAAGCTGCTGTATTCGGTACCGCGTGTAACACCGGAAGAGCGGCAGGCGATGCTGCTGGAGGTTAACCAATTTGTCGACCGTATCTTTGATCTGAAGCCGGGAGAAGGGGAAAGCACGAAGGATAGTCCTTCCCATCTGGCTTTGGTGGAGGATTTGGCTAAGCATTGAGGAGACAGGCTGGATGATAGGTAGGCAGCGCAGACCAAAAGACACCTCAAGGGGTGTCTTTTGTATTTTTGCTCATCTGGACTGCAAGCTCAGCCGTTGTTTCCCATTAACCCCTTCAGTCCATTGAAAAAAGGTCTAATGGTCTTGATCATCCCGTAGCCCATCTTCATTACCGGCATCGCCTTCTGGATAAATCCCAGGAAGCGCAAACCGCCGCCGAGCCCTGACGCTAAGCCTGCGCCTGCTCCCGAGCCGCCCAGGAGTGAGCCGATAAGCGGCATGAATGCGGAGATTTCTGCTTTTTGCCGGCGGCTGGACCGCTTTTTACCGGATGCTTGGGTTGTACTTGTATGGGGTCTGGAGAGAATCAGTATGTCCTTTTCTACCCCGGTTATATAGCCTACATACGAACGTCCGTCATGAAGTGTAATGCAGACCGGCCGGCCCTTCAGCGCCTTGGCCCGCTTGCGCATTGTAGTTGGCTGTCCCATGTGTCGTTCACCTCTTCGCTCTATTTACTCCTATATTACTCAGAGAATGGCTTGTGGCTTGTGCGAACGGGAAATTTTCTTAGGGGAAAAGGAGGGGGAGGACTGGAGAGAACTTCTATAGAATTAGGAAGTGAAGCACTGCAATTCAAGTCAAAACTACAACAGCCGGCTCTGCTAAGATCGATAGTGAAAGGAGGGAGCACCGCATGTACGAATGGAATGAGATGGTTCAGTTCATGGTGGATTGGGTAGACGGGGATCTTGCCACAGTGCCTTCACTTCTGACAATGTCGGAGCAGCTCGGCTATTCGCCATATTACTGCACGAAACAGTTTCACTCGCTGACCGGAATGACCCTGCGGGATTACATCTGGCAGCGAAGAATCAGCCGCGCCGCTCTGGAGCTGCGGGACACGGATGCCCGTATACTGGACATTGCCGTGAAGTTCGGCTTTTCGTCACAGGAAGCGCTCACGCGGGCGTTTGTGAAGGCTTTTAAGATTACACCGTATGCTTACCGGAAGGCACCCAGGCCTATTCCGCTCGCGATTCGCTCTGAAGTGTTCTCCCCTTATCATTATTTGATCAAGGAGCGGGATAAGATGAGACAGGTGCATTTGCAGGAAGCGGAAATCAAGATTGAGCGCATACCGGCCCATAAGTTCATTGGGATCTGGGATGTTGAAGTATCGGACTATGGACAGTTCTGGGGGAACGGGCACGACTGTGATGAGGTATCGGGAACGCTGGAAAGTATGTCTCATCATACTCTGCCTGGACAGCTTGGCCAAACGGCGGGCTGGTTCTATCAGAACGGGCAAAAAGGGTACCTGTACGGAATCCCTGTGGCGGAGGACTATAACGGGGAAATCCCTGAGGGAATGCAGGTCAGAGAGATCCCGGAATCCGAGTACCTGGTCTTCTTCCACCCGCCCTTTGATTATCTGAAGGACAACGGTGAGGTGATGCGGACTGTCGAACAGGTAGCCTGGAGCTATAATCCGGAGAGTATGGGCTACCAGTGGGACGAGGACTCCAAGCAGGATTATCAGCGCCACTTCCCGGAGGGATACGGGTATGCAGTGCTGCGGCCGGTAAAGAAGCTGCCCATTGAAGAGTGAAGCCCGGCAAAAGGATTACTCGAAAAAAGAGAAGCGTTCCTGCGCTTCTCTTTAGGTCTTTAAGTACACTATAATCTTTCAGCTAATGTTCCAAGTACTTCCTTAGCAAGTGTCTCTCCGCGAAATTCCAAAGCTGCCACTGTCTGAAGCAGTTCGGCTTGCTGTTCCCGCTGTTCCCGGGTCCATGACTGCTTAGAGGTACCGGATTTGACAGAAGCGGGATCAGTCATGCATTTGTAAAAGCCTGCAAGCAGCAAAGCGATCTGTGCGTACAATTCTGCCAGTTCGGACAGAGCCCGGGATCCAGAATGGTTATCCAGCAGCGGCAGGGATTCTTGCAGGTAAGCGGCAGCGCTTCTGCGGGCATCGGTTAATCCCATCATGCAAAAGTGGTTCACCCCCAGTCTGCGTGCAAAGTTCTTGTCACTTGCGTTCCTATACCAGGCATCCTCCAAGAGCCCTTCCTGCCAGGCCTCAAAAGCCTTGTAACCAAGGCTGTAGCCGCTATTCCCGGCAGCATTCATCGAATCCACCTTGATTCTGAGCGAAGCATACAGATTATCTAATGCTGACGGGACATGCCCCTGGCTGCCTATACGAACGAGCATGTAAGGCCAATGGTCCACGTTCAGGTAACCCTTGCTGACCTTCATGTCTTCCAGAAACTCCGGATCATTGCGAAGCTCCTCAAAGGTTTCATCGTCAAAATAACTGCGGCACAGCAGAGTACCGCCAGCATCCAAATACCCGGTGATCACCCCCCATTCGGGAGCGACCCGCAGGTTGATGGCTATGGGAAGCTGATGATTACGCAGGCTCTCCAGGATGTTGTGCTTTTCCAATCTGCGCTCTTCAGGATTCAGATGGTTGGCCCAAGTGGCAGTTAGCCCATAGGCGCTAAACGCCGGATCGGAGTAGTTATAAGCCACAAGTGCATCGGCCGAGCTGTAGTCCCACATAGGTGTAAAAGAAATTCTCCAGCACGCCCCCGACACACCCATAATCTGCTCGTAGGTAGTATCCACTCCTCTTGCTGTCAGAGACAAAAGAAGTGCCCCGGCCCAGGAGCAGTCCATGTCTTTGCCAAAGCCCAGCCGGCCTACCCCTTCTATAATGCAGTGCTCCTGCGGAGATTCCATTCGAAAGAGCCGGGTCCGGTCTGGAGTATAGTGAATCCGCTCGCCTTCCGCACAGCTTACCGCATGAATGCCTTCCTCATTCAGATATAGAAGCAGCAGGTAGTCGTTGCCATCATTGTCGATCAGACTTGGAAAAAGCTCGTGGCTGGCGGTGAACTGCTTCCACTGAAAAAACGCATAATGCTGCATCTTGTTTAGTACATTGCGGCTCGCCCGTTCATTGCCGTAGGCGGCGAATACGATATCAAGCTCGCTTTGACTGGCAGCATAGCCTGTGGAATGAATATCAAGGGTAAGCAGATTGTCGTTCAGCACATAAGTAGCATAGACTCCCGAAGGAGTCTCATATTTCAGGAGCAGCAGCTTCAGACGGTCGCTCTTGATGGATTCGGGAAAAGTTAACTTACTGACCGCAAGATTCAATCTGCTGCCGACAACGAATTGATTAACAAAATGGGTGACATCATAGGCCTCCTGGCCATCGGTATAGACAGCGCTAAGTACGACCAGCTTTTGGGGCAGCAAAATACTGTCTATAGAGTGGCCCAATCTGCTGGACAACAGTGGAAGCGTGGTGGTTTCGGGCAGTGATTTACCCGTTTCCCATTTGGAAACTGCCTGGGGACTGACATTTAGCTGTTCCGCCAGTTGTTCCTGTGACATGTGTTTTTCTTTACGGAGTCTGGCAATCCGCTTGCCTACTTGTTCGCTGCTGATCATAGTACATCTCCCAAGGTTCAATTCGACGTCGTAGGTCTATTATAATTCCATCCTCTTGAAAGAACATGGATTAATGGTTGGGTAGAAGCGGAAAAAAGCAACCACAGGTTGAACTGGATGCTATGATCTGTAAGGGGAGGAGAGCCTCTCTTGGTTAGATAGTGAGGCTGCCTCAGGACAGCGGGGTATCATTTCTATTTTCAATTAAGACATGTGATTTAGGCGTGGGAAGCATAGATATGAATCTGGCAATCGAAACCACCGTCATAAATAATCCCAGCACGGATTGAATCATTATGATCACCATCGCTGGATTGTTATCGATGTTGAAATTAGGAGGCCCGAACGTAGTCATTGTAACAAAGCTCATATAAAAGGCTTGAATTAAGCTGGTACTGCGATCCGCCACGTCAAACCAATTCATTAGAAATTCATATGAAGCGGTAAACCAAAATATAATTTCCATAAAATTATGTATCAGCAAGAGGATAGATCTTCTATAGCTGCGCAGGGTAGCATTCTCTTCATAGTTATCCAGCAGATTGATTTTTAATTGATAAATAAATATCTCAAAGACCCTTAATATTCCGTAGTAAAACAAGATTTGCTTAATAACGCCAATGCTGCTGTATCTCATAATAATGATAGACAGGACTGAAAGCAGAGTATGTGCCAATACCCAGATATCAACGAACAGATACTTCCTTTTAGCTTCCCAGCTAGCAAAGGAAATACTCCTTCTGACGATATCGAAGACGGAAATCCTCGACAGGAATTGAATAA
This sequence comes from Paenibacillus sp. P3E, assembly GCF_001909045.1. Lineage (NCBI taxonomy): Bacteria > Bacillati > Bacillota > Bacilli > Caryophanales > Paenibacillaceae > Paenibacillus > Paenibacillus sp. P3E. The sequence continues at coordinate 6,662 of NZ_LVWH01000012.1, forward strand.
TAGTCTTCCAAACCCAAACAATCAATATAAATCCCTCTGTATTATTACTTTCATTCATGTGCATTCCCCCAGAAATTAATAATTACTCATTATTAGCAAGTATATAGAAAATGTTTAAGATGCCACAGCTATAATTTGCTCAGCCTAAAGCAAGGAAAAGTCGATATTTTTGACAATTCGGACAGCAATTCAAAAGGAATAAAAAAACGCTTGCTCTCCCGCCAAATTCATGATATATTACTTCTTGCGTTGCATTTCATTAATTTGCGGTCATGGCGGAATTGGCAGACGCGCTGGCTTCAGGTGCCAGTGGTAGCAATATCGTGGAGGTTCGAGTCCTCTTGACCGCATACTAACAAAAAAGCTTCTGTACTGCTCATCCGGGCAGCGCAGAAGCTTTTTTTTGTTTTCCGTTCAATAGGACAGCGTGGTTGAGGCTGAAGGGGACGAGGTCTGCTGCTTGCGGAACCCGGAGGGAGACATGCCGCTCAGCTTATGGAATACCCGGTTAAACTGGGAGAAGCTGTTGAAGCCGCACTGTTCAGCGATCACAGAAATCCTAAGCCGGGTGCTGATCAGCAGCTGCTGGGCATTGCGGATACGGGTCATTTGGATATACTCGGTCAGTGTAGAGCCGGTGACCGTCTTGAACTGATGTGATAAATAATAAGAGCTGATGTAGAACTCCCTGGAGATCGAATCCAGAGACAGCTCGCTGTTGAAATGACTGTGGATGTATGCAGTGACCGAATATATTTTTTGCATGATGGAATTGCCCACTTCTTCCAGGACATAGCTGTTCCGCTCTCTTTGCTGGTACAGGGCACACAGAAATTGCTGAAACAAGCTGTGAATCAGTACAGGATTCAGGGGAGAAGCGCCATGTGACAAGGTGAAGATGGAGTTAAGAGGATCAAACACGGCTCTCCGCGACTCGCCATTCAAACGGTAGATCGGCACTTCCTCTCCAAAAGAGAGAAACATATTCTTGTAAGCGGTTTCTAGACCGGGTATATTTTTGGGCATCGCGAAGTTAATGATCAGCCTTTTGTGGGGCGGACCTACCGGATATTGTGTCTTGTGCAGCCGGTGCGGACGAAGCAGAACAATATCATATTGCTGAAGGGCATACGCATTCCCCTCGATCATATGGGTGGCTCTGGAATCCATTAATATATGAATCTCGTAAAAGTCATGAAAATGCTGAAACTCCATATTGATGTTATGGGACCGCTGGTCATAATCAAAATAATAAAAAAGCGAATCAGCCGGTGTGTTGATGCTTACGCTATATCCTTGCTCATACAACAAGTCGCTATCAAGCATATCCTGGTCGCCGCCTTAATCTGTGGTATGGACCTATTATAAATCTAGAAAAGCAAGATATGCAATGTATGAGGGGGATCATAGCAAATATAACGTAGTTTTTGAGGGGAGGGATTTGCTATATTGGCTGTATGAAAGCGGATACAAGGAGTGGTGATCATGTTTTTGACCGAAGAGAAGCTGATCCGGCGTCAGGCGGAGATTGGAAAGTACAGGTACCGCAAGCTGCTGGAGATTGAGGAACTGGAATTCGCAGAGGATGAAGACGGGTCTAACGGTGTGTATCCTGAGGCCGTTTCCTTTGATGGCACAATCAAGCTGGAGGAGCACTGGCGCGGGCGCGACCGTTATGTCTGGCTGCGTACTGTGGTCGAGATGCCTATAAGTGCACCCGGCTTCAAAATTGCCGGAAGGTTCGACTTCGGCAAGTCGGGGAGCTTCAACAACTCGGGGTTTGAATCGTTGCTGTTTGTGAACGGGGAGCCTTATCAGGGCGTGGATAACAATCACAGGGAGGTTATTTTTGGGCCGGAGCTAGGCGGGCAGACGGTGGAGCTTGTCTTCCGGCTGTGGTCTGGTCTTGAGGGCGGAGGCCCCGCCGTTATTCAGGATCACCGGATTAGCGAAGCGATGATTGGCTACCTGGATGAAACGATTGATGATTTGTGCTACCTGTCACAGGCTGCGCTGGATATGTACCGGTATTTGGGCAGCGACCAGCCGGAGAAGCAATGGCTGAAAAAAGCGCTGAACGACGCCTTTCGTGAAATTGACTGGTCGGAGCCCGGATCAGAGGCCCACGAAATGTCCCTTTACCGTGCCGGGGCCAGCCTGAACCGCGCTGTGGATGCTATGCCCAAAACCTTTGACATGACGATTACAGCCGTTGGTCATACCCATATTGATGTTGCGTGGCTGTGGCAGCTAAAGCATACGCGGGAGAAAATAGCACGGTCCTTCTCTACCGTACTGCGGCTGATGGAGGAGTTCCCGGAATATCAGTTCCTGCAGACGCAGCCGCAATTGTACGACTATCTGAAGCGTGATTATCCCGAACTGTTCGGACGGATCTCGGAGAAAATCAAGGAAGGCCGCTGGGAAGCCGAAGGAGCTATGTGGCTGGAGTCGGATTGTAATATCCCGTCCGGTGAATCCTTGGTCCGTCAGATTGTGGCGGGGAAACGCTACTTCCGGGAAGAGTTCGGGATCGAAAGCAAGTATTTGTGGCTGCCGGATGTATTCGGATACAGCTGGGCATTGCCGCAGATTTTGCGCAAATCGGGGATCTCCACCTTCATGACGACCAAAATCAGCTGGAACCAGTTCAACCGGATGCCGCATGATACGTTCTGGTGGCGCGGGCTTGACGGTTCCGAGATTTTGACGCACTTCATTACCACTTCGGAGAAGAACGGAGATGCTTACACGTACAACGGCCGGATGACTGCCGCAATGCTGCGGGGGATCTGGAATTCGTATCAGGATAAGGACATCAATGATAACCTGATGTTCACTTATGGCTGGGGCGACGGGGGCGGTGGGCCTACGCGGGAAATGCTGGAGCTTCGGCGGCGGTTCGACAAGCTTCCAGGGATGCCTAAACTGAATATGGGCAGCGCAGGAGAGTATTTTGACGGGCTGCATGAACGGATCGAAAATACTGAAGCCTATGTGCATACCTGGAACGGCGAGTTATATTTTGAATGCCATAGGGGGACATATACCTCTCAGGCCCGGAACAAAAAATACAACCGGCGGCTGGAATTGCTGCTGCGCGATGCAGAGTGGCTGCATACGCTCACCGGTGTCCGGCGAGGTGATCTTGAAACCGGTTACCCGGCAGAAGAACTCCGCGGGATATGGGAAATCCTCCTGCGCAACCAGTTCCATGATATTATCCCCGGCTCGTCGATTAAAGAAGTCTATGAGGATAGTGATCTTGAATATGCGGAAGGGGAGGCGCGGTCACTGGCTATAATTAACGGCTGTAGTGAAGCCGCAGGCAACGCCGCCGGGCAAGAGCGTCTTACGCTGCTGAACAGCTCTATCTGGAATCGTCCGCGGTATGCCGAGTTGCCGGGCGAATCTGCAGATGACACTGTCATCTGTGATAAGGCCGGGCAGCCTCTGGAACAGCAGCGGACGGCAGACGGGGGAAGGCTGGTGTATATTCCCTCCCTGCCTGCTCTTGGCACGGCCGTTCTGCAATATGGACGGGGGGAACGGGCTGGCGCCGGCCTCGAAGGGGAATCGCCGCTGGCGGATGCCGCCGGCAACCGCCTGACAACACCTTTGTATGAAATGGCCTGGAATGAACAGGGACACTTCACCTCTATCTACGACCGCCGGAACGGCCGTGAGCTCTTGGCACCCGGGAAGCGCGGCAATGTGCTACAGGTATTTGAGGACAAACCGCTGGATTTTGAAGCCTGGGACATTGATATCTTCTACCAGGAGAAAATGACAGAAATTTCGCAGCTTGAAGAATGCAATCTGATCGAGAACGGTCCGCTAAGGGCGGTCCTGCGTATGGTCTGGACGTACCATCGCTCAACCATCACCCAGAGAATCGTGTTCTACCGGGACACGGCAAGAATTGATTTCCAGACTGAGATGGACTGGCATGGTCATAACCAATTGCTGAAAGCGGCGTTTCCGGTGGATATTCATGCTGTGGAAGCTACCTACGATATTCAGTTCGGCAATGTGAAACGGCCGACGCACTGGAACACGAGCTGGGATTATGCCCGTTTCGAAACGGTAGCCCACCAATGGGCAGATCTCAGCGAGAAGGGCTATGGCGTAGCCCTGCTGAATGACTGTAAATACGGCTATGACATCAAGGACAGCGTGATGCGGCTGACGTTATTGAAATCAGCAGTCCATCCCAATCCTGAGCAGGATCAGGGCCAGCATACCTTCACTTATGCGCTCTATCCGCATACCGGTGATTTTGTGGATGGCGGGGTTGTCCAGGAGGCTTGGGAATTGAATAATCCCCTGCGTACGGTTCCGGGAGAGTTGGAGGGTGATGCCTTGTTCTCTATCGGGGGCAAACATGTGCTGGCCGATGCCATCAAGCGTTCAGAGGATGGCAGCCATGTTGTGCTGCGCCTGCATGAATATGCTGGTTCGCAGACCCGGGTCCGCGTGGAGAGCGCTTATCCCATTGCATCCTGGCAGGAATGCAATCTGATGGAGGAACCGCAGGGGGATTGGCAGACTGGTGATTTTGTATTCCAGATCAAGCCTTATGAGATTAAGACTTTTAGAATAGATATGGGGAAAAGAGCAAGCTGAGAGAAAAGAATCTACAGCGGGAGAGGGAGCGGAGTGCACGATGGATAACTACCGGGTGAACAAGGACGAAATCGTTGGAAAGCTAAATCAAGTAACGAATAAGCTGCTGAAGCTGGAACGGCCGGATAATGAAGCAGAGTTGCAGAACTTAGGAGAGGATGCGGGACGACGGGGATATTTTGCCCGTGATTTCGGTATGGAAGAATGGGATTGGCCGCAGGGAGTGGGGCTGTATGGCCTTCAAAAGCTGGACTTGTATTTCAGGGATGACCGTTATAAGAGTTATGCGAAGCCGTGGATGGCCCGTCAACTGGAGAAGGGGCTGCCAAGCCGGAATATCAATACAACCGCCCCGCTGTTGTCGCTGATGGAACTGGAGGAAGCGGAGGCGTTAAGCCTCGAATGGGTCGAGTGGCTGATGAATGGCCTGCCCCGGACGAAGGAGCTGGGTTATCAGCATGTCACAACGGGAGCCAGCAAGCATGAAATTACGCTTCATGACAATGAGATTTGGATTGATACGCTGTTTATGGCTATTTTGTTCACGGCTAAAATGGGTGTGAAGTATGATAACGCCGAGTGGAGACAAGCGTCGCTGCACCAGCTGCTGCTGCATATCAAGTATTTGTATGACAAAAAGACGGGTCTGTTCTTCCATGGCTGGCATTTTGCCGGCCGCCATAATTTCAGCGAAGCGTTCTGGTGCCGCGGTAACGGCTGGTTCGCACTCGGCCTGCCGGAGTACCTGGAGCTGATGCGCCCGTATCTGGACAGCGGAGTCTTCACCTATCTTCAGCAGATTCTGCACGCACAGGCAGAGGCGCTATTGGCCTGCCAGAGCGGAGATGGCCTGTGGCATACCCTGCTGGATGACCCGGACAGCTATACGGAAACTTCCGGGTCAGCAGCCATCGCAGCCGGTATTCTTCAGGGTGCGCGCAGAGGGCTGCTGCCAGAGTCATATGCTAACCAGGCCCTGAGCGCGATCCGGGCTGTACTAGGCAGAATTGACGGTGAGGGCACGGTGCTTGGTGTATCCGGCGGCACACCGATTGGTGCGGCAAAAGAAGATTACAAGCAGATCATTATTGCCCCTATGGCCTATGGCCAGGCGATGGCTATCGTCGCGCTGGGAGAAGCACTGCATTATTGCTGATTCAGTGTTCTGCATGCATCGCGCTGGGAGAAGGAGTATATTACTGTTAATGCTGTGCCCTGCATGCAGTTCCATCTGGCCAAAAGAAATAAAGAAATTTTGCTTGTAGCATTGGTGTGCTTGGAGTATACTATTCCCGGGATGGTTAAGCGCTTACCCCATAGGAGGATAAGCGAAAATGGTAAATCCGATCGTAGTAGGGATTATTGGCGCAGGCAGAATCGGTCGCCTACATGCAGATAATCTGCGTGTGATGCCGTCGTTTAAACTGAAATCAATCGCAGAAGCTATGGTAGGTGAGGAACTGCTGGAGTGGGCAGAAAGCCGCAACCTTGGCTCTGTATTTACAAATGGGGAAGATTTGCTGAATGACCCTGAAATCGAAGCGGTGTTCATCTGCACGCCAACGGATACCCATGCATACTGGATCGAGCAGGCTGCCCGTGCTCATAAGAACATTTTTTGTGAGAAACCGATCAGCCTCTCGTCAGAGCAGACCAGCCGGGCACTGCAGATTGCCAAGGAAGAAGGCGTACTGCTTCAAGTCGGCTTCAACCGCCGGATGGACCCGAGCTTCCGCAAGCTGAAGCAGCTGGTTCAGTCCGAACAACTGGGCAAGCCCCATATCGTGAAGATCACTTCGCGTGATCCGCAGCCACCCGGTGAGGCTTATGTCCTTTCTTCCGGCGGTATGTTTATGGATATGACGATTCACGACTTTGATATGGCCCGTTACCTGATGGGTGAGGAAGTGGTTGAGGTGTACACCCGGGGGGCCAATCTGGTAGACCCGATGTTCGGGCGCTGTGGTGATGTGGATACAGCTGTCATCACGCTGACCTTTGCCAGCGGCGCGATCTGTGTCATTGATAACAGCCGGAAGGCCGTCTATGGCTACGACCAGCGGGTAGAGGTGTTCGGTTCCCACGGATCGGCCACCGCCGACAACTGCCGTCCGACTACGGTGGAGGTGTCTACCGCGAGCTCTGTCACCCGCGATCAGCCGCAGCATTTCTTCCTCGAGCGGTACAATCAGGCATTTACGGATGAGATTGCCGCATTTGCACAGGCGGTTCGCCTGCAGGAGCCGCTCATTTGCAGCGGCATGGACGGCCAGCAAGCGGAACGGATTGCTGAAGCTGCTAAGGAATCGCACCTGACCGGGCTCCCGGTCAAGTTGTCACACCATGCAGGAGAGGGTACGCCAGCAACGAGCCAGGTATTGTAAGCGGATGCACACCCTGAAGACAGAGGAGGCCGGTGAAGATGTCCAATTTAATCATTAAGGCCGGAGCACCCGGCAAGGATGGACTTGTGGCGGCAGTGAGCAAGGAGAGCGCCGGATGGAAATATGTAGGCTTTGAAGTGTATCAGCTGCAGGCCGGGGAACTATTAAGCCGCAGTGCAGAAGGAAACGAGATCTGCCTGGTACTCCTGGCAGGCAAGGCTGATGTAAAGGTAGATGGCATAGTCTTCTCCGGCATTGGCGAGCGCATGTCTGTGTTTGAGGATGTAGCGCCTTATGCGGTATACGTTCCCGCAGGAGCCCATTATGAAGTTACCGCCCTGACAGAGCTGGAGCTTGCCGCATGTCTGGCGCCAGGAACGGGTAAATATTCACCCCGGCTGATCGCTCCTTCTGACGCTGTGGCCGAGAACCGGGGGGTTGGCAGTATGTCGCGCCGGGTGGTCAACATCCTTCCGGAGCAGAGTGAAGCGGAGAGCCTGCTGGTGGTCGAGGTGCGTACGGGCGGCGGCAACTGGTCCAGCTATCCCCCGCATAAACATGACCAGGACAATCTGCCGGCAGAGTCCTATCTGGAAGAGACATACTACCACCGGGTCAATCCCGCCCATGGCTTTGTGGTGCAGCGGGTGTACAATGACGACCGCAGCCTGGACGAGACGATGGCCGTGGCTGACCGCAGCATCGTGCTGGTTCCGGAAGGGTATCATCCGGTATCCGCGCCGCCGGGCTACGATTCTTATTATCTTAACGTGATGGCAGGCCCTGTCCGTACCTGGGTCTTCCACAATGATCCCGATCATGAGTGGTTGTTCGGAGCGCAGCAGCAGCCGGACAGACGGGAATAATCAATGGCTGGCCAAAGAGGGGCTTCCGCAGGGCGGAGGGCCCTCTTTGGTGCTGATATAAGGAAGAGTATGTGTCACGCCATCATTCTTTTATTCCCCGCTAAGGACGGATGTCTGACTCGATTCGCAGTATTGCTGCTTCGGAAGCATAAGAAAAGGACGGCAAAGCCGATTCCACTGGGTAAGTGGTCGAAGCGCAGAGCCGGGCGAGATACCCGGCTGCAACTGACTAGTACGGCACTGCATAATAGACACCGTCTGGCGAGTTCCCTATAATCAAACGTATAAGATTGCAAGAAGGTAAAGGCGGGCCTATTAACGATGAAACCTACGATATATGATGTGGCACGTGAAGCAGGAGTTTCTATCGCTACAGTGTCCAAGGTGCTGAATAAGAGCGGGAGGATCAGCGACAAGACGCGGCAGAAGGTCAGCAGTATTATGGAAGAGCTGAATTACCAGCCCAGCATGGTGGCTTCTGCACTGACGAGCCGCCGGACAGGAACGATCGGGCTGATGATTCCCGATATTGCCAATCCTTTTTTTGCCGAAGCAGCCCGCGGTATTGAGGATTACGCCCAGGGGCAGGGAAGCGATCTGATCGTCTGCAGTACGGACCGGGACGATGAGAAGGCGGCAAGGTATATCTCGCTGCTTTTGCGCAAACGGGTCGATGGCCTGATTATCGCCTCTCATATCGGGAATCCCGACATGATCCGCCGTCTGCTGGCCGATCATGTGCCGCTCGTGCTATTCTCGGCGGATATCCGTATGATGGAGAGCAACTCTGTCACGGTAGATGACTATAAGGGCGGCTATCAGGCAACGGAATATTTGCTGTCCCTGGGACACCGCAAGCTCGGCATCATCTCCGACAATCTGCCGGGAAGCAAGCTGCGCGCCGAAGGCTTCCTGGATGCGCTGAAGGCTGCGGGCGTCCCCTTTGATAATCCGGCGAATATTACACATACTTCGGCCACACTGGAGAATGGCCGGAAAGCGGCTGCGGCGATGCTGGGCCAGGCAGAGAAGGAGCGTCCGACAGCGGTGTTTGCCTGCAACGATCTGCTCGCTATCGGGGTATTGAAGGAGGCGCGCGGCTTAGGGTTGTCTATTCCCCGCGATCTGTCCGTAGTGGGCTTTGACAATACCATGCTGGCTGAGATTTGCCATCCTTCCTTGACCAGCATTGCCCAGCCCCTGCGTGAGATGACAGAGCAGGCTATGATCCTGCTGAACCAGGCTATCGATAATCCGGAGAGTCCCAAGCGCAAAATCATGCTGATGCCGGAGCTGGTTGTCCGTCATTCCACGGGTCCGGTACCGCATTAAGAAGTAAAGGAAGCCAAGCTGCGCCCGAAGCCCGGGCGCTCATCATTATGCAGGCTTGTTCTCCGCTACCCAGCGGTGGACAGGCTTTTTGTTGTTGCATAAGTTTGTGCTTTCGAGGCTGGTTTTGCGAAGTGTGCTCAAGGTAGCTGATGGTATCGAACTTTTAAGGAACGCGGAATCCGTAGGCGGGAGGGGAGATGGTAAGGACAAGGCAAGGGCAAGGGCAAGGGCAAGGGCAAGGGCAAGGGCAAGGGCAAGGGCAAGGGC
>NZ_LVWH01000013.1:0-15468 GCF_001909045.1 Paenibacillus sp. P3E
ACCTTATCCCTTCCAGTCTCCCTTACTCCAGATATCATCTGTCGAAGCCTCCTTCTTCTACCATAAACTGTTCTCGCTTGTGCGACGAACAATCTGATTAACAACTATTAGCAGAACTGCATTAATCACGGAGTTGAATAAGCCAACTGCCGTGGAGAAACTGTACTGCGCATCGACGAGACCCGAGCGGTATACAAAGGTCGAAATAACGTCGGAAGCTCCCATATTCAATGAGTTTTGAAGCAGCAATATTTTCTCGAATCCTACCCCAAGTAGGCTACCCATATTTAGAATCAAAAGAATTGTCATCGTTGGAACTAGGGTCGGAATGTTGATATGACGAACACGTTGAAACCTTGTAGCACCGTCAATAATTGCCGCTTCGTGGAGCTGTGGATCAACACCTGATAATGCGGCCAGGTAAATGATCGTGCCCCATCCCGCACTTTGCCAGACGCCAGAGAATACATATACCGTCTTGAACCATTTGGGATCAGTTAGGAATTGCGGAGCATCAAATCCAAGCCATTGGATGATATGAACAACAATACCCGTTGAAGAAGAGAGGAACGTAATAATCATACCTGCCATAACAACTACCGAAATAAAATGCGGTGCATACGTAATGGTCTGTGTCAACCGTTTGAAAAATCCATCTTTCACTTCGTTAAACGCAAGTGCAAGAATGATGGGAATCGGAAACCCTATGGCCAAATCGTATAGACTGATACTAAATGTGTTCCACAGCAAATCCCAGAAGTAATAAGAATTGAAGAAGCGGATAAAATGGTCGAAACCGACCCAATCACTTCCTAATATCCCTTTTGTCGGGATAAAGTTTTTAAATGCGATTTGGATACCGTACATCGGACCATAGCTAAAAATAAGGAAGTAGAAGAACGCCGGGGCGATAAATATATAAAGTTCCCAGTTTTGAATAATTCTCTTCCATGTTTTATTACTTTCTTTCCGCCTTTTCTGAAGCTGGCTGCTCATGAGCAACCTTTTTGTACCCTGCATAGTATCTCCCCCTTCAGAACTAAGTTCTTTTTCGTCTAGCTACTTGATCTGTATCAGGATTTAAATTTTGCTAGCGCTTACATAAACACTAGTTCTCAGGCGCTTGTTCGTAAATATGTCATTTTGGATAGTCAACAAAAATACATGCCAACTGTAATTCAGTCACTAATTAGATTAAATACATCTCATTTCAATGTGTAGTTTTTGTTAAAATCCTTGATATTCATGACATAGCGCAATTTCGACCTATTATTTTAACCTTTTATATTCGATTGTCGGGTTTTTTTTCTTGAACCTTTCTATTTAAAACAAGAATTACATGTACTACTCCTAAGCTGGAATATAAAACTCGCTTGTGATTTTCAGCTAGACTTATTAAGTACCTAACCTTTTATACAGACCCAGCAGTAAAAAATAAAAATACCCAGTAAAAGTACCTAGGCATCTTTATTTTTTCACAATTTAATAATCATTGCTGATATCGACGAACGTTTGCTGATGCTGCGTATTACTTGGATTTATCCACTCCGGTGCAGGTTCAATATCTCGTTTGACTATTTCGAACATCGAATCCACTTGATGTACAGCCGTTTGCACGTCGGTCGGGAACAATATCCGAACTCGGTGATCCTTAGCCTGATTGTCTATGGTCGAAGCAATTTGCAGCCCCTTGCCTTCGCGCTCCAGAGTAATCACAGTCCGGAGCTTAAGGATCACAGTATCTCGGCTCCGCTGAGCCTTGCGTTCCGGATAATAAACCAAAGCACGCTGCTCCGCATCTAATCTCTCATCAGCTGAAGAAGGGATTTCCCAATGATGTTTGATCTCTATAGCAGCACGGAAAGCTGTATCTTCAAGTACACGGATTTCTGCAGCCTGGCCTTGTGTGGTCAAGGTGCTCTCACCTTCAGGCTGTTTATACATGTATTCATTGCCAATGTCTCCGGTATTTTCATAAATCCCAAGATCACGGTATGAAATCCCTCTCAGCTTATCCATCAGAGTAAACGAACCATCCTCTCCGATTTCTACCCGGAGGCTGTCATTCTCCATTACTCGGTTACCGGATAGCAGGCTTAAATGTTCAAGAGTGGGCCGCGACGACTGTACCCAAGCATAGCTGCGAAGTCCCAGCGCAGGCACTTGCATAGCTTCGAACGTCACTCTTACCCTGCGGCACATATAGGACTGCCGGAATTTATCATCTGGCAGATCATAGCGAAACTGCAGCCCCAGATCTTCTAAGGTACAGGGTACCGCTTCTCCATGTTGATCCACCAGCATTCGTCCACTGAGATCGATCTCCTGCATTCTTCGGCAGGTCTCCTGCAACGTAAAGCCTTCACGGAGATAAAGACGGGCTGCATCCAAGTCAACAGTTACTGTTCCTGTACGTCTCCAGCCCGACGTATTCATCACTACAAAGGGCAACGCATCGTCTCCATATTCCGTAAAAATCGATGTATCTACAGCATCAGCGATATACTTTGCACAATCTTCAACGATGCTTTCAGCAACGTGGCGGCTTTATCAAACCTGGTGATCATCTCACGGTGCACTTCATCTACACTGCACCCGCAAATACTATCATGCGGATGATTCTGCATTAAGGTCTTTCAAGCATAGGTGAATAGATGGTGGGGATAAACTTTACCAGCAAGATTCGCGATGGAAGCTAGCGGCTCCGCTACCTTTTCCAAAAGGGACTGTCCTACCTGGTTCATCTGTTTCAAATAAATGCGGGCTGAAGCTGTGTTCACAAGTGTGCCCCATCCATCCGTACGTCGACTGCGAAGTTCACCCATGACTGTAGATAATCCGGGATCTACAGACGACTGCTGATGGTTAAGCTGCAATCAAGGCACTTAAATAATCAGGGAAGTTCGAATGAACGAAATCCACGTTCGGGTATAAGGCCTGGGCTGTACGGATAGCCTCTGGCAAATCAAGCTGCAGCGGCTGATGGTCACAGCCATTCATGAACAATAGCTGATCTGTTGAAGCATATTTTTCTGCATCTGCCAGCTTCCTGTCCCAGAAAGCCCTGGCCTCTGCTTCATCCGTTGGCACTTCATTTCCGTTAGAATACCAGTTGGCAAACAAAATCCCGAGTACTTTGGAGCCATCCGGGCCTTCCCAGATCAGTTCAGAGAAGGAGGACTCATAATCTCCTCAGAAACCGTATTATTGAATCCTGTAGGCTTCACTCCGCGCCCGAAGAAAACGTTGGTGATGCCGGATTGCAGCATAAGCTGCGGAGTCTGGCCCACCAGGCCGAACGTATCGGGAAAATAGCCTATTTTTGCCGGTTCCCCGTACCGTTTGGCATCCTGATGTCCGATTTGCATGTTACGTACATTCGCTTCTCCGCTTGTCAGAAACGCATCCTGTAAAATATACCAGGGCCCGATCAGCAGACGGCCTTCCGTGATACATCTCTCCAGTCTTTCCTTGTTCTCCGGACGAACCTGAAGATAATCCTCCAGAATAATCGTCTGTCCATCCAGATAGAAGCTTTTAAACGCTGAATCTCCTTCCAGCTTATCCAGCAGCGAATCCATCAGCTGTACCAGGCGGACGTGATGCTTCTCAAAGGGTAAATACCATTCCCGGTCCCAGTGTGAATGAGAAACGATGTGAGCCGTTCTTTTGCTAGTCATAGTCTATCCTCCTCTTTTCTTAAGCTTCTTCTAACGGATACAACTTCATATAATTGAGGAGCTCTTCCACTGTAGTAAAGGCCAGTCCGGTCACCGTATCGGCGCAGCCATAGTAGATAGCAATTCGTCCTGTTGCCGAATCCGTCAAAGCCGCACAAGGGAAAGTCACATTAGGCACATCTCCCACACATTCGTACAGGGTTTCAGGACCGAGAATATAGTTGCGCGAGCGCGCCTTAACCTTCCAGGGTTCAGCAATGTCAAGCAAGGCGCAGCCCATGCGGTACACATACCCGTTACAGGTATTAATTACGCCATGATAAATCAGCAGCCAGCCCTTGTCCGTTTCGATTGGCGTAGGACCCGGTCCGATCATGAATACTTTACCTTGTCGTAAAGAAGTCATTAGAGCAGAAATCCTGCGACTGAGAATGGAGCGTGACAGAATTATCGAACGCAGAGAGTGAACAAGAACCGTTCGTCGTGAAGTCGGTACAAGCATCATTCCAAGCGTATCGGAAACCTCGAATCTACACGAAAAAGAGGCACCGTTAGCAAAATGTTAGCAATCCATCTTAAAAACAAACAAGGGTTCCAGCTCTAATGAGCTGAAACCCTTGTTCTTCTAGTGCCGAGGACGGGGGTCGAACCCGTACGGTACTCACGTACCGCAGGATTTTAAGTCCTGTGCGTCTGCCTGTTCCGCCACCCCGGCATGGTTAGTGCGTTGTTTAACGCGACAAGAAATATGATATCACGTAACTTGTGAATACGCAATCAAAATTTTCGTTAAGTTGTGCTTAACAAAAAGACCCGCTCAGCCGGAGCTGCTGCGGGCCACTTGTATTGCAGGACTAACGGCGTTCGCGTTCGCCGCTTTTGCTTCTCATGCCAGCCAGACCGAGCAGGCCGACCAATCCGAGCCAGCCCCAATTGGAGCGGTTGTTGTCGTTGTCTGTTGCGTTGGTCGTCGTGCTTGTGGCCCGGTATCTGCCAGTTGTCGTGGTGTTGGACAGTGGAGAGACAGTGGTGTTGTCACCAGTGCGGATCTTGTCTCTCATGATCGTATCATTGTTACGCAGGGTGCCGGTGGTGTTATTCATCATATGGTCATTGGTGGAAGAACCGTTATATACCGGTGCCGTTCCACCCATACCGGTAGTACCGGAAGCACTGGATGCATATCCTACACCCAGCAGACTCATGGACAATACAGTGCCGCAGGCAAGACTTGTTATCAGCTTGTTCAAGATGTGATACCCCCTTGTGTGGTTTGTCGCTGATAATTTCCCCCTTAGGCGCCTAAACTATGCAAGTAATTTTTACACAGTCACCACATTCACTGTCTTGCTGACAGGATCATAAGAAACCTTGGCCCCGAGCGCTTCAGCCAATGCCCGCACGGGAACATAGGTGGTTCCATTATCCAATACCCCAACCGTAAGCTTCATCCCATTCAGATTAATGGTAACTTCCACATCCTTGTTCACTTCAGGCTCACCTCCGGTGATCCGGCTTAAGGTTTCCTTAACCTGCTGGGCGGTCGGACGCTGACCTTCCTTAAGCTGTGCAATAGTCAGGCCAAAAGCCAGCTGCAAATGCGAATAATCCTTAAAAGAAGTCCAGTCCCCACCCCATTCGAGTCCTAGCTTTTTCGCTTCCTGCACGACCTCCTGCCAGTCTGCCAGCTTATCTCCATTCCCATCCCTGTTCGTGTCCCAAGAGACGTTCTGCCCATCCGGCAGCAGCAGCGCGAAGTCCATCGCCAGGCCATAATTATGATAGCTGCTGCCTCCCCTGGCATTGGTTACAATGCTGCCCTTCTTGGTTCTCCCTTGTGCGTACAGCGCATTCTGTTCGGCTATGGTACGCATGCCCTGAGTAATGACAATGGGGATCCCTCTGGCATAACATCGCTGTATCAGGACATTTGCAGCCGCCAGCAGGACGGGATGAAGACCGCCGAGCCGGTCTGCCGATTTACTTTTCAACTCATCTATTGTCAGCATCGAATCCCCTCCTGATATAGTAAATGCCCTAGAATCCGCCGTTGCTTGTACCTTCTTACTTCATTGTAAAAGAAAAAACCCCGAACTATGCGGGGCCTGAGCATCTTGCCTATATGGGTGTGCGTTTACCCGCCGCTTTCCGGGATGATTTCTGCCCAAACAGGCTAAGATAAAAGTGAAAGGTGGGATAACAGCATGGACATCCACAGTGACAGCTACAAAGTCGCGGCATTGAGTGAACAGGAGGATGCGGTGGAGATCATCCGCCAGGCCGAAGCGGCAATTGCTCAAATGAACGGCAATAAGTCAGTGACCCTGATTGCTTATGAGAGAACAGAAGCCCATTCCACAAATAGAGAATAGGGCTTCATCGAATGGGTCAAGGCTGGCCCTCAGACGATGTATGCCTCCACAATATCATCCACTTCAATCCACTTCCATTCCTCCGCCCACTGCAGCTTGATCTCGCGCGAGTGGGTGTGAATGGAGGTCACAAAGCCGTTCAGCTGCTTATTCTCAAAAGCATCAAACAACACCACCGTTACCCGGACATGACTCCGCAGCGATAGCGCCAGCGTGAACTCGATCTCCTCCAGCTTCTGCTCGTTCAGAACCGGCTTCATGCGGCGAAGCATTTCCCGCTTATCGTTCCAAATCCGGCTCTTGTGCTCCGGCAGCATCATCCGGCTGCTCTCCCATAGGCGGTTCCCTTCCAGCTTTTCTCCCATTGCCGTTCCTCCTTCCATGGTGTTCTTAAATCGTTTTACAGATTGCATTCCCGCCAGAAGCGAACGTATGTTTGTATTATACGCCCATCTCCGCTTTTTAATCAATCACAAAATAATGTATGCAGCCGCAATGGAATGACAAGAGTGAAGTCCAGACGTTTGAATCTCTGTCTGGTACGTTCCCAATAGCTAACAAAAAGACGCTCACAGTTATTCTGTGAAGCGCCTTTGTTTGTGCCTTAATGTAAGGAAGTCGCTTATGCGGCATTCCTTTTTTACTTAACGTCAGTGACCGAAGTACCTGAACCAGACTTTGTATTCTTGTCCTTAGTGTCTGTATTTGCTTGTGTGTCTGCAGCGGTGCTAGTATCTGTACCAGACAATGTTTCTTCCGCCGCACTCCCCTTCTCGATCAGTCCTGCGGCTACTCTGGCTTCATTCAGCTTGGAGATGCCGTACAACATCGCCACATCCGCTTGCTGGTTCATATCCTTGAACTCATCGGCTGTAACGTCTGGGGAAGCCGCACTTTTCGAGGCCTGCTCCTTGATGGAGTACGCGCTCTGAAACGCAATCATTGAGTCTTTTAGCAGCTTTTGAATATTCTCTGGCAGGCTTTTGGAAATTTTCACATCTTTGACTTCATCAGCGATATCCGAAGCCGTGTCCTGAAATTGATCTATTGCCTTTTCCAATTCCTTGTCCGTTGCTTTTCCTGATGAAAATGAGGTTAAGGTTGTGTTGAATGCGTCCAACGAGGATTTTCCCATTTGATCAAATTTTGTCATTTCATTATAAAAGCTTTGTACCTTCTCCTGCACTTCTTCGTGGGAAGCTGGTGCCGAATTATTGCTGCAGGCGCTTAGAACCATAACTACCATTAGTAATACTGCCAGTAAGGCTTGTCTCATATTTAAAATCCCTCCAATTAACAGAATAATATCGAGTATTGTAAAGTGCAACTGAAAATAATGTAAAAATAGCAGGAATGGTATATTTGGCGGAATTGAAGCGTATCCATTCAGTGAAAACAAGTAGAAACGGTGATTCGTCCTTTTAAGGGAACTACCGTTTCAGCGAGAAATAGAAGGATAATGTATAGCGTTGAGCATATAAATTCCAAAAAAAGACCGCCAGCAGTGTCTGGAAATCTCTGTTTATACTATAATGATTGCAACATGATTAATAGAGAGGAAGATTGCGATGCCTTATTGCACTAGCTGTGGCGCAGAATACAAGCAAGGCGCCAAATTTTGCGGAGAATGTGGAGCAAGTACTGAGGGGGATTCAGCCGCACCCATACGCCGTTCCTCGGCTGGAGCTGCACCCGGATCGGGTTCAGGACCTGAAATCGAACTGTGGCAGGGCAAACCGGCCGGTATTTCCGACCGCCTCAAAGGCATTATACGCCTGAACACAACTACATATACGATCACCAGCCAGCGTATTATGGTCAAAACCGGACTGATTGGCAAAGACGTTGAAGAAATCGAATTGCTGCGGGTGAATGACTTCTCTGTCGACCAGTCCATCATGCAGCGTATTCTCGGCATCGGAATTCTTACGGTATTTTCGGATGATGCTTCATCGCCACAGTTGATATTGCGCAGAATCCGCCATCCCCAAACCGTAAAGGATGCGCTCCGCAAAGCTGTGCGCGATGAAAAAATCGCCAATAATATCAGCTACCGCGAACAAATCTAGACACCGCCCTGCCTTTTAGGGAAGATAGAATGCCCCGGCTGGAATGACGCCTTTGACCTGTCTGGGGCTTTCCCACATCAGAACTGCCCGCGCATCACCTTGGTTTTCATAATACTCCACCTTCAATTCATGCAGCTTCCCGGCAATCAGATTCACCATACCCTTCCGTTCCTGCCCGCTCTGCTTCACCCAGCTATCAATGACCAGCACCCCGTCTATCCACACCCGGATACCATCATCTGAGGACGAATATATCGTATAGCTCTCTGTGTAGGCCGCACTCAGCCTGCCGCTCCAGCGAACAGAGAATACATCGGCTGGAAGTGCCGGATCGGGAGCTGACAGCCGCCAGACAAAATTAATATCTGCATCGGTCCGCGTAACCGCGGGTGTTCCGCTAAGCGTTGCATTACTGTAATATTGCCCATATAACCCCGGCATAGGGGCTGCTTCAGGCATAGAGGCATATATTGCCGCCTTTGCCGTATATTCATCCAGGGTGAACACAAAGGAATCCTTCATAAAAGACTTGATCGCCACATCACTGTTCTTCTCAAACAGCAGCTTGCCCCAGTTCATCTGGTAAGACCATTTATTCTGGGACTTGGCCAGCACAGCCGGAGGCGGAAGCTCCCCATTTTCACCAATGGCAATTAGTTTGCCGCGCCCCAGCTCCCATAGAGAATCTTGATGGCTAGCCTTGAAATCCGCATCATAGATATCCATTGCCAGTACGTCCACTCTGCTGCTGCCCGGATAATAGCTGGCCGGTTCATCTGACCATTGGTTTTCGGCATTGGGGCTCCACACCCACAACAGATTATGAAGTTTATGATATGCCGTATACCGTTCGAACATGATGTCCCACAACTGGCTGAACGAGCTTTTCCTCCCCCACCAGAACCAATCGCCATTCATCTCATGATACGGCCGCCAGAGCACCGGGACACCTGCATCATTCAGTTTTTTTAACGACTCGGCTGTCTTGTCCAGATCCGTAATCAGTGCATTGTACTGGACAGTACCCGGCGAAATATACTTGGCAAAATCTGCGTCACTGAGACTCATCTGGACATTCTGCCACACCGGAGCTGTCCCCGGCAGATGGGCATGATACGTCAGCGTCACTATTCCGCCCGCTTTATTCCACTTAATCGCACTATCGACCACCGCCTGCCGCTGGCTGTCGATTTGCTGTACCGTCTGGTTCTCAATAGCTCCCAGCTCATAGCCGTGGATTGCCGCATATTGACCGCTAAGCATCTTCAGCTTGCTGCTGAACTCATCGGGGCTCTCCAGATAATCATGTTGCCCGCTGAGAATTCCTTGCCCTTGCAGCCGGTATAACGTTTTCAACAGCTTCACTGCCGTGGGAGCGAGCGCAGCATCTGCCGGAGCCATCAGCACATTTCGAAAGGCTGCCTGCCACTGCACATCACCTACCAGCCGTGAGGCGGAATCCAGTAAATCCCGAAGTATACGTGATTCCATCTTTTCCACCATCCTATCCCTTTTTTCTACATCATATGGGGATGTGTAGGACAAATGCACGGCGAATCGACATGAAATCGGCATACCTAACCCGCACGGAATCCAAAAACCATATTCAAGCTATGTATATTCCTTTTCAGCTATCTGGAATACCTCATTGGCAGCAACCCGACTGCACTCACCTTGGCTAGACTTCCCTCTACAGGAACAATCACCTTGCAATCCTTGCCGTAATCGGCAATCAGCTCTCTGCACATGCCGCATGGGGAGACAACTTGGATCTCCCCTTCAGCATTATCGGGATCGGGATGTCTTACCGCAACTATCGTATCAAACTCCTTGTATCCCTCGGAAATTGCCTTTCCGATCACCATCGCTTCCGCACATACGGTAACTCTGGATAGACTGGCCTCCACATGAACTGCGGTGAAGATCTCCCCCGTCTTGGTCCGGAGAGCCGCTCCCACATGATGTCTCTCCCATTCATAGCGCTTCTTGATGATTTCCTGTGCGCAGGCAATCAACGTCTGATTTTCAGTATACTAAATGGGGCGGGATTTAAGATATACTGGTTAAGTCTACGTTTGGCGAAAGCATAGGCTCACAAAACTTAGGCTTATGCTTGCGAAGCAGTTTTGTACGAAGCTGTATTTAGAAGCATAGGCTCACAAAACTTTTAGGGGGCAGCAAAGTGAAGTCCAAGAAATTCATCCCAAGTTTCATCATCGTCCTGCTGCTCTTGGCCGCCGCTTACTGGTTTGAGGAGAAAGGGCCACTGCCTGGCAGTCAGTCTACTACAGGAGACACTGATGTTGTCCAACTGGTGTTCCCCAGTGACCGTTACCCGGAGACAGCCAGGCACATTCAGGATGCCATCCGAAGTGGAGAGTCGTCCATTTGCACCATCGACCGGCAGGAAGCCGAAGAGAACCGCAAAGAATCCTTGAAGGGGATCCCGACCAAAAAAGGATATGACCGCGACGAATGGCCGATGGCCATGTGTGAGGAGGGCGGCAGCGGTGCTGACATCGAATACATAAGGCCTAAGGACAACCGCGGTGCCGGCAGCTGGGTGGGCAATCAACTGGAGGAGCTGCCTGACGGCACGCGGGTGGAGTTCATGTTCAAATAGCCCGGCACCCGCCGTTGGTGATATATGATTCGTATCAGCTTGCACGCTGTATCACCCGGCATGGCTTACCTTATCCCGCCGCCAGGCCAGAATTCGCTCCACCCGAAAAACCCGGGGTCCGCCGGTTGTAAAACAAGTTGTTCTGAGAAGCCCGGCTTTGTGTCCGTGAACTTTTATTCTCCGCTGTGTAATTTTGCCTGCCTTATCTTCGTATATAATTTCAACCACCTCACCGATCAGCTTTTCTATATCCTTCGGGCGCAAGTGAAGGCCCTCCCTTCGAAGAAACAGAACGTTTGTATGTATTATATGCAAACAGATGTTCTATATTCGATGATCTGCGAAAAAGACGCATTATTAAAGAAATAGCCCTATCCGGCATTCGCCAGACAGGACCACATTTGCAGATTGAAATACTATAATACGTTCTAGAATATACAGGCTCTAGTGATAATAACCAGCAGAATGAACAGTACCAGAATCGCTCCTGTCGAAGTAAAAGGGCTACAAACCGGCACTACTGGAGGACCTTGATTTACTCCACCGACATTACCACAACCGCAACCATAATCTGCTCCCATAGTTAATTCCTCCTCTTAAATATTGACTACAGCACAGAATATGTTGCAGGCTAATGTGCTGCATGGGCCAATTGGCAAAGAAATCCCATTCACCTAATCAATTGTGTGAAGAAAGTCGATATATAATAGGAATGCTCCTCTTCAAGCCATACTCACAAAACTTAAGACTATGCTTCCGAAGTGAGTTTTGTACGAAGTAGAACAGGAAGCCATACTCACAAAACTTAAGACTATGCTTTCGAAGTGAGTTTTGCACGAAGAAGGACAGGAAGCCATGCTCACAAAACTTTTAGGAGGTGTGAAATGGATATCGCCGCTTTATCCGTATCATTGGGTCAGGCTAGTCTGCAACAGGCTGCAAGTCTGCAAGTGCTCAGCATTGCCAAGGATCAGGCAGAGGTTCAGGGACAGAATATGGCTCAAATGCTTGAACAGAGCGTACACCCTAACTTGGGAAAAACACTTGATATTAGAGTTTGATTGCTTTATGCTTAGATACATAAGAACACAGGTTCGCGTCAACCTTAAGCCCTTTGGGCTTTTCTTTTGGCCATAAATACGAACATACGATCTTGTATCTGAGGTGAATCAAATGCATTCTTACTATCAAATGACGGCTCTGGAGAAGTGGACGGAAGATTTATATGAACGGTTGGATATCCGTAAGCCGGCACAAATTTCGATTGCATATATTGCCGAGCGCCTGAATATTTGGGTCCATTATTTGGATGTGAGGAGCAAAGGGATTGAGGCCTCTGCCGGTATGTACAGCATGTTTATCGATAACCGGCTTCCGGATGAACTTCAGCGCCTGGAATTTCTGCATGAGCTCTGCCATCTGCTCCGTCATGCCGGCAGCCACACACTGATGCCTGAGCAATTTAGCCAAGCGGAGAGGGATGAATCGGAACGCTTCATTCTATATGCGGCAATGCCTTACTCCATGATTTCGAAGATGACTCTGCCTGAACTCCGTGAAGATGCGATTCAGGAGCTTGCTGCTGCTTTTCAGGTTCCCTGCGAGCTGGCTCTGCAGCGGATCGATCAAATTCAGCGGCGTGTGTTCCAGGGCCAGTTGATTGCTGTGATGGAGCGAAACGAGGACAGAAAATTAAGCCACAGACATATTCGGTAAATGCAGAGGAGATAATAATGCAGACATGCATTTATCTGAGATCAGAGCCTATAGGTATCAAGAAATTACCCTTAGGGGGGAGCGGTATGGAAGCCATCGAAGTTATCCACTTGTTGTTGACCCATCCGGATTACAGCGTGGACGCAGTACACCCCGAAATTCCGGATTTTGTGGGCATCGAAACCATTGAAGTGAACCACGAGACCCAGACTTTTTCCATTCTCCTGCAAGAACCACAAGAAGATTAGTAACTTATGCCATAACGCTGCCCGGTTAAAAAGCGGCCCCGCCGGCATCCGGCAGGGTCCAAATATCTGAATAGGAGGGCCCCGCCTTCTTTTCCGAAATCATCAGTCCTCTGCTTCTGTAAAATACCCCTCATGCAGCATCGGCACCACAGCATACTTGTCGAGTTGGCAGCAGTAGATCACATCTGCATCATACCCCCGCTCATGCAGTTCACGTGCACTTGCTGACTCCCTGATCAGCCTCTTTATCTTATGCCGGGACGCCGGGACGCAAATCTCCTCATTAATGACAGATAGTCCACACCAAACGTTAAACCCCAAGAACGATGACACCTAGCGACATATACAAAAAAAGAAACAGCATCAATGCCACATTCCCGCCAATTGCGACTTTTTTGAGCTTAGGCTGCGTATTGCCCTTGTTAGTAATTGCCAATACCAGCCCTAGCGGGCTCAAAAAGATGATCATCACAACCCAAACGCCTTGCAGCTTCTCTCCCGCCTCAAAGGGAAACACAAAACTGTAGACCGTAAACAAACCCGTAAGCATGAACAACAGCAACGGCAGAATAACCCCTAAATTTTTCAAATCATACCTCCGGTGAACATGTATTTGAAAGCATCCATTGAGGTTCGTACTAATAAATTTTAATCAATTAATAATATTAATAAAGTTGTATCTTTATCCGATAAATATAAGACGATAGTAATGGTTCTTTGGAATCAGTATATCTTCGTCCATCAACTAGAGAAATTAACCACTAAAAGGAGTAATTTATGAAAAAACAACAGTTGAAATTCAAGTCCTTGTCCGTTTTATCAACAGCAGTCTTACTAGGAACGCTCGTGTCCCCAGCTTCAGCTGCACCCACTCTTTCGGATATTCCAAACAATTATGCTAAGGCTGCAATTCAGGAACTTATCTCCAAAGGGATCATGAACGGAACCGGCGATGGAAAGTTTAATCCGGAAGGGAATATTAAAAGACAGGATTTTGCCATCGTCCTTGCCAATGCTCTTAACCTTAATCTTTCCGCACCTCCAGCTACAGCAACCTTTAAAGACATCCCGAAGGATAGTTATGCCTTTGCCGCGGTGGAAGCTGCCGCTAAAGCCGGCCTTGTCAAAGGTATGGGCGGGAATTTGTTCGGCGGGTTCCAAAGCATTACCCGGGAGCAAATGGCAGTGATGTTCGTGAACGCCTTGGGAGTAGATCCCGCAGGAAAAGCTAAAAATCTTACCTTTCCCGACTCAGACCTTATTGCAGTATGGGCCAAGGATGCTGTAGCCGCAGCTGTAGAGTATGGATTAATGGTAGGCAGACCTGATGGGACATTCAGCCCTTCAATAAACGCCAGCAGACAGGATGTAGCTTTGGTTACTGCCAAATTCCTGGTCAAGAAGAATACTCTTGATGAAAGCAGTAATCAGCCAACAGCAGTGCCTTCAAGCACGCCAACGCAGACTCCGACGCTAACACCATCTCCAACTCCAATCACGGCAGCGGTATACGTTCCGGATCCGACTGCAGCACCAACACCTGTGCCTACAGTTGCGCCATCACCAGAACCTACTGCATCACCATCACCAGAACCTACTGCATCACCTTCACCAGAGCCTACTGCTTCACCATCACCAGAGGCTACTGCTTCACCATCACCAACACCATCACCAACACCATCGCCTACTCCGGTGCCAACGCCGGTTAATCATGCTCCTGTTGTTAAGAATCTTAGATTAGAGTATGAACCTGGATATATTGCCCCTGCAGTCGGTGAAGTAGTTTCTATTAATTTCGATTATGAAGACGAAGAACTGGACTATCCGTCCATTATCCATTACAGATGGTTTGTCTCTTCAGCTATTGATGGTACGGATCGTGTACTAATACCTGGAAATGACATTAATCATTATACGCCTTCAGCGCAAGATTTCGGAAAATATATCACAGTCGAGGTTACACCTGTTGCTGCTACTGGAACGACCAATGGCCAACCCGTTACCAAAACCTTTGAACAGGCGATTTATGCACAAACTGCACCTGGCATAGTTGAATTTGATAGTGGCATAACCAAAGAATTAATTGAGGGAAGCACTCCAAATTCTATTCGCTATGACTTTATTACATCTGAACCATTTGTTGATGGATTTATTAATGTAACCATGGAGGGATTGACCTTCTCCACTGATGATTATTATAACGTGAGCTCACAGTGGCTTCATCCTACTTCCGATCAGATCAGTGAAGACGGACATACCATCCATATTACAGGTATCAACAATGCAAATGATTTTTCGTTTGAACTTCACGGAAAAGTTATGCCCCCTGCTGGAAACTATCTGATTAAATTCACGGCGGATGCCGACGGTGAAGGCATCAAAACTTTGTCAAACGAACAAAGTATCACATTAGTTTCCCTGCCTATGCCATTTCCTTTTCCTATATAATTCATAGACAAACGGGGCTGTCCCATAAGTGGATTTTCTATGACTTAGACAGCTTTCTTCATTCTTAAGACCTCAAAAAGTGAGCAAAGCAGCGATTCTCCCGTTATTGGAGGATCGCTGATCTGTGTTTTTGGTCATTGGCAGCTTGCTTCAGCAGATTATGAGCAAGGGAAAGCCACCCGACTTCAAGCGTCACTTTTTCCATGCCGCGAAGCAGAAACCTCCGGAAGCCCCGGTTGTTCTTCAGTTGTCCAAACACGCTTTCTGGTTCTGTCATTCGGCGGACGGCCAAGGCATAACCTTCTTCACTCC